>NZ_JBHVKW010000029.1:0-72869 GCF_042797905.1 Amycolatopsis sp. NPDC057786 | reverse complement strand
CGCGATCCGATCATGAACCCGATCCAGCTGCCCCATCACCACATCGACCACCACAACGATGATCTACCACACGACGACCAACTGCCGTTGCAGTATTAGGAGACGTCATGGAAACTCGGACTGAACGGACTCGGTTCGACCCGGTCGATCTGCGTCGTCGTTGGGTCCAGGTTCCGGCCGGTGATCCGCAGGTGGCTGCCGAGCGGATCGAGGGACTGGGGGTGGATTTCGCGGCGGCCAACGGTCGGGTGTGGGAGACCGACGACTTCGTTTATCTGCCCGTGGTCGTCAACCTGCGCACCGGGGACACGATCAGCCGCGAGGCGGTCGTGTTCGCGCTCGGCCACGACGTGCTCGTCACCTTGCAACCAGAAGTCAGGTTCGCGCCGTTCGACAAGGCCGTTGCGCGGATGCGGCGCACGCCGCACCTGGCCGGGTCGCCGCACGGGGTGATGTATGCGCTGCTGTACGCGCTGAACGAGGCCGCCGAGCGGGTGATCGACTACGCCAGCGACGCCCTGGAGGCGATGACCGACGAGATCGACATGGCCACGAAGGGGGTGGACGAGAACGGGCGGGACATCGGGGTGATGGACATGCAGGACACCATCGCTCGAATGAACGAGGCCGAGGAGATCGTGTCCCGCTCCCAGGAGTCGCAATTGCTGCTGGCCCGTGCCGCCCGGTACCTGCGTGCCGAGACCGCGGCGAGCGAGGTGGAGCTGGGCAAGCTGATCGACATCCTGATCGCCGACATCGACGGGGTGAAGGAACACGCGAGTTTCGAGCACGACAAGGTGCGTTATCTGCAGCAGTCCATTATGACGTCGCTGGATGTGAAGCAGAACCAGATCGTCAAGGTGTTCACCATCATCACCGCGGTGTTCCTGCCTCCGACGCTGATCGCGACGTTCTACGGCATGAACTTCACCTGGATGCCGGAACTGGAATGGGAGCACGGCTTCCTGGTGACCACGCTGTTAACCCTCGTGGCGGCGTTGATTCCGCTGGCCTACATCAAGCGGAAGGGCTGGCTCCGGTGATCACGACGCCTCAGTCGCCTGGAGATGGGTTGTGAACCGGGTGGCGAACGGCGTGGTGTCCTGGGTTGACCCGGAGCTGCGGGAGCTGGCGACAGCGGCCCCGATCACGCTGTTTCAGCGGTTGTCCAGCTCCCCGAAAGGGCTGACCGAGCAGGAGGCAACCCACCGGTCGGCCGTGTGCGCCGACAATCGGCTGCAGCGGCACGAAGGGTCGGTGTGGGTGGGGCGGGCGCGGTCCGCGGTGGCTAGCCCGTTCGTGGCCTTGCTGACCGGGCTGGGCGTGGTGTTCACCGTTCTCGGGGATCTGCGTGGTGCGGTCACCGTGAGCGTGATGGTGCTGCTCAGTGTGGTGCTGCGGTGGTGGCAGCAGGTTCGGTCCGATCAGGCGTTACGCGGCCTGCGGGCGCTGGTGACCACGACGACTACGGTGCGCAGGCGGCCCGGTGACGGGCTCGCCCCGACCGAGCGGGAGGTGCCGCCAGAGGACCTGGTACCGGGTGACGTGATCGTGTTGGCGACGGGGGATCTGGTGCCGGCCGATGCGCGGGTGGTGGCGGCCAACGCGCTGCTGGTCGACCAGTCCGCGCTGTCCGGGGAGACCCTGCCGGTGCGCAAGGGGCCACCATCGCCTGTGCCCGATCGGCAACCCCGCGGCCGGACCGGTGGCGAGATCGCGGACCTGTCGTCGGTGTGCTTCGCCGGCACGTCGATCCTGAGCGGCACCGCGACCGCGGTGGTGATCACCACGGGGCCGCGCACCTACTTGGGGACGATGGCCGAGCAGGCCCGGCACGCCCGCCCTGAGAGCAGCTTCGACCGCGGCGTGCGCGCCGTGGGCTGGACGCTGGTGCGGTTCATGCTGGTGATGGCGCCGATCGTGCTGGCGGTCAACGGCACCGTCACCGGCGACTGGGCGCAGGCCGCGCTGTTCGCGGTCGCGGTCGCGGTCGGCTTGACCCCGGAAATGCTGCCCGTGATCGTCGCCGCCAACCTGGCCCGCGGCGCGGTGCACCTTTCCCGCCAGCAGGTGGTCATCACCCGGCTCAACGCCATCCAAGACCTGGCGGGCATGGACGTGCTGTGCGTGGACAAGACCGGCACACTCACCCAGGACCGGGTGGCCTACGCGCACAGTATCGACCCGGCCGGACGGCCGGACGGCGAGGCCGCCGAGTACGCCTACCTGGCCGTGCATTTCCAGACCTGCCCGCACAACCGGCTCGACGAAGCCATCATCGACCAGCTCGCCACCGACGACGCGCCGCTGGTCACCGACGCGGCGTTCACCAAGATCGACGAGATCCCCTTCGACCACACCCGGCGGCGCGCCACGGTGGTGGTGCGACAGCAGCCCGGCGAGCACATCCTGATCACCAAGGGCGACCCCGACCAGATCCTGCCCCGCTGCACCCACGCACGGCGGGCCGGCGAGGTAGTCGAGCTCAGCGAAGCAGATCGCCGCGAGGCTGGCGAGGTCGTGCGCGCTTACGCTGATCACGGCATGCGGATCTTGGCCGTCGCCGCCTGCGAGTATCCCGCCCGGCTGAGCGGCTACGACGAGGGTGACGAGCACGACCTTGTCCTTGTCGGGTTTGTCGGGTTCGTCGACCCGGTGCGCGACAGCGCGGCCGACGCGGCGCGGACCCTGGCCGACCACGGAGTCACGGTCAAGATCCTCACCGGTGACAACCGGCACGTCGCAGCGCAGGTGGCAGCCCAGGTCGGCATCCCCGTGGGCGAGATCGTGCTGGGGACGCAGGTTGAGGATGCCGACGACGCGCAGCTGCGTCGGCTCGTGGCGCGCACGACGGTCTTCGCCCAGGTCAATCCGGTACACAAGGCGCGGATCGTGACCGCGCTGCGGGACGCCGGGCACGCGGTTGGGTTCGTCGGGGACGGGGTCAACGACACAGTGGCGTTGCGGACGGCGGATGTGGGGATCGCTGCGGACACCGCCACCGATGTCGCCAAGGACGCCGCCGATCTGATCCTGCTGGACAAGGACCTCACGGTGCTGGCCCGCGCGATGGTGGAGGGTCGCCGCACGCTGGGCAACACCATGAAGTACGTCAAGATCACCGCGAGTTCGAACCTGGGCAACGTGCTCAGTGTCCTGGTGGCCAGCGCGACGCTACCGTTCCTGCCGATGCTGCCCATCCAGCTCATGGTGCAGAACCTGCTCTACGACGCGGCGCAACTGGCGCTGCCCTGGGACCGCGTCGACCAGGACTATCTGCGCCGGCCACGGCGGTGGGACACCGGCGGCCTGACCCGATTCATGCTCACCTTCGGCCCGCTGAGTTCGCTGTTCGACCTGGCCACGTTCGCCGTGCTGTGGTGGCTGCTGGACATCGACAGCCCCGCCGAGCAGGCGATGTTCCAGGCAGGTTGGTTCATCGAGGGACTGCTCTCGCAGGTCCTGATCGTGCTCGTGCTGCGCACCCGCCAGACCGGGATGCAGGTCTGGACGCCGTGCGGCGCACCGTCTCGGCCGGTGCTGGCCGCCGCAGTAGCGGTGGTACTCGTTGGCCTGCTGCTGCCGTGGTCGCAGCTTGCGGGCGCGCTGCGGATGGCGGCGCTGCCGCTGGGCTACTTCCCCTGGCTGCTGGCGATCTTGTTCAGCTATGTCGTGGCGGCCCAGGTCGTCAAGGCGAGGTACCTGCGTGGCGGGCGAGCGTGGTTGTGAGCCGCATCGGCTGCGGTGGCGGCGTTCGGGCGGGGCGGCCAGGGGCTGATCATGACGACGCGAGCGGAAGATGACTCGGGCACCGTCGAGATGGCGCTGCGTGTCGGCGCTGGCGTCGGGTTGGGCGCGCTGATCGGTTTCGAGCGGCAGTATCGGGCCCGGATGGTGGGGCTGCGGACCAATGCCCTGGTTGCTGTGGGGTGCCACGCTGTTCGTGCTGCTGTCCGCCTACGGCTTCGGGGATGTCAGCGGCGCCAGCTCTGCCGATCCCACGCGGGGTGCCGCCCAGATCGTCTCCGGCATCGGGGGTTCCTGGGTGCTGGGGTGATCCTGCGGGACGGGCTGAGCGTGCGTGGGCTTGGACACCGCCGCCACGCTGTGGTGCTCAGCCTCGGCGGGGGCGCTGAACTGGGGCGGCATCCTGCTCATGTCGCTGGGCGCCCAGTGGTACATCCTGTTCAACGTCATCGCCGAGGCCAGCGCGATCCCCAGCGACCTACGCGAAGCCGCCGCTGTGGTGGCGGAAACTCATCCTGCGGGGAATCTTCCCCGGCTATTCACCGGCGGTATCCCGCCGCCCCTTCTCCGCTGAAAACGCCCAGCAGCAACTCGACACCCCGCCATCGCCTGGGGCCGCTACGCCGAACTGTTCGACTACGACACCGACACCGACCAGATCACCGCCGATCCCGCCGCTGGCCTCCACCCATCGATCTCCTCATGAGCAAGGACACGAAGCTCAGCGACTTCACCCGGTGACGCGACGTGGACACATAGTGGACACACATGGCGCCACGGTTACTCGGGTGCGACGCTTCGTTGTCCCTGGCGAAGGCGGCTGGCGACGTAGCTGGCGCGGTCGCCGCCGTTCTCCCGGTGCCAGGCGCTGGCGGTGGTGTCGGCCACACCGAGCAGGTCGGCGAGCATCTTCCAGTGGACGGAACCAACCAGTGACATCCAGGCGCCGTTGCGGGCGGTGCGGGCGCTGGGGACGCCCAGCTTGCGCAGCCGGGCCTGGAGGGTGGCCGACGTCATCGGCCGGTCGGGGCGCAGCCCTGGGAACAGGTAGGGAGTCGGGCGGTGCCGCAGCGCGCCCGCGAGCGGGCGGCGGTTGTTGACGAGCTGCTGCAGGAGTACGGACAGCCGGGGGCGTAGCCACAAGGGGTCGCGGCCGAGTTGCAGGCCGAGGACGCCGGGCTCGTCCGGGTGGGCGAGGACGTCGTCGGTGGTGAGGTTGACCAGTCGCCAGCAGCTTTGCCCGTATTGCAGGACCAGGCAGCCGGCGGCACGATCGGTCAGCGCCTGGGTGTCGTCGGTCTCCAGCTTGACGGCGAGCAGGACTCGGTCGGTGTCGCTCATGATCTCCCGGTTGCCGGTGTGGGCCGAGGTGCCGATCGCGACGTGGGCGGGGGCGAGGCCGTTGGTTGCGGCCCACAGCAGGAACGGGCGCGCGTAACGCTGGCGGGGCCGGTTGCGGATCAGCCAGCGGTCCATCACGGGTTGGGTGAGGGCGGCCAGGCTGATGCCGCGGGCGCGGAGGTAGCTCAGCAACAGGCGGGCGGCGTCGAGCTTCCGCCGGAGGTGTTCGCGCTGGTAGCGCGTGAAGCCGGAATCCCGCTCGGCGCGCTGGTGGGCCAGGGGCATCAGGTGCCACCGGACGTAGCGAGCCAGGATGGTCTTGTCCTGCTGGACGGTTACTCGGGCCAGCAGGGTCTGGACGTCGCGGGTGAGCTGGGCGAGTTCTTCCTCGCGGGGTTCGAGGATCTCGGCGAGTACCGCGCAGGTGCTGGACCGCGGTGGTCTGCCGGAGCTCGTCGAGTGCCTCGTGCGAGCAAGCCAGTTCGCCGGTGACCATGCGGCGGATGAGTTGTCCGCCGGGCCGGCGCAGATACAGGCACAGCGAGTACGGGTTGTCGTAGCTCTCCAGCAGCTCGGCCAGCGGCGCCAACCAGGCGGCCGGTTGCCCGTCGGGCTGGGTGAACAGCTCGACCAAGTCCCGACGCGCGATGCAGGATACGCAGTGCCCGCGCAGCAGACGGCCCATGGCCCCACAGGTCGGGCAGCGGTAGGAGGGGGACCGCCGGGATACGGGAGAAACCTGCCAAGTAGTCGGGTAGTGCCTGGTCAGGCGTCGTTGTCGGCGAGGGCGCGGTAGAGCGAGGCAACTGAGGGGTGCCGGCCGGCGTTCTTGCCGGTCTTGATGGTCAGCTTCTTGACGATGTCGGGCATCGGGGTGCCCTTGTCGCGCAGGGCGCGGGCGAAGAGCACGTCGTCTTCGTCGATCACCTTGGGTCGGCCGCCGTGGTTGCCGCGTGCGGCGGCGGCCTGCTGGCCTTCGAGGGTCTTTTCGCGGATGTAGTCGCGGTCGAGCTGGGCGGCGACGGCGAGCACGGCGAAGAGCATCGATCCCATACCGTGTGGGTCGTAGATGCCGGTCAGCGGCCCACTCAGCAGCTCCAGCTGCACCCCGCCACCTTGCAGCTGGGCGGACAGCGTCATCAGCTCGGCGGCGTTGCGGGCAAGGCGTTTCATCTCGTGCACGGTCAGGATCACCGGCTGGTCCGGTGCCGCGATCTTGATCTCGTGGGCGAGGGTGAGTGCCTTCTCCAGCTCGGGGCGGATCTTGATGCGGGTGCTGATCTTCTCGGAGAACACCCGCGTGCAGTGCGCGGCCGCGAGCGCGTCGAGCTGGCTTTGCAACTCCTGGGTGGCCGTCGAGCAGCGAGCGTAGCCGATCCGGATCGGCGCCCCGTTCGTCTCAGGCGCCGGCGCGGCGACCTCGGGGCACTGCGTCCACTTCTTGCCGGGCCCGCGATCGGCCGGGACGGGTACGGTGAGTTCGTCGCGTAGCGCGGGCACGAGGATGAAGCGCGCGGTGTGGTACTTCGCGGCGGTCTTCCCGGCGCGGGTGCGGCAGGCGCTGCCGGCGGGGACGTCGCATTGCGGGCAGGGGTGGCGTTCGACCGCGGCCGCTGCGTCGTCGGGTCCGAGTTGCATACCTCCAGTCTCTCAGAACTCTGTCAAAACCGGGGGGGTGTCCCTATGTGGTTGTCAAGCCGCAGCCGGGGCAGGAGTGGTCTCGGGGTGCCGGTAGTAGGTCTTGTTGCGGAGCATGGCGAACAGGACGTCGCAGCGGCGCCGCGCCAGGCAGATCAGCGCGGCGTTGTGCTTCTTCCCTTCATCGCGTTTTCGCTGGTAATAGGCCCTGCTGGTGGGGTCGGACAAGGCTGCGAACGCGGCGAGGAAGAACGCCCGCTTGAGTTTGCGGTTGCCGGTGCGGGCCGGGTGCTCGCCCTTGATGGAGGAGCCCGAGCTGCGGGTGACCGGGGCGATGCCGGCGTAGGCGGCCAGGTGGCCGGAGGACTTGAACGCCGTGGCGTCGCCGATCTCCAGCAGGATGCGGGCTGCGGTCCTGACCCCGACGCCGGGCATGGAGGTCAGGACCCCGGCAAGAGGGTGCGCATCGAGTATCCCTTCGACCTCGGTGGCGACCTGTTTGCGTTGCTGGAGAACGGTTTTCAGGCTGTCGGCCAGACGGGGCAGGACGGTGTCGGCCGCCGTTGTGCCCGGGACGACGACGGTCTGCTCGTCCAGCGCGGCCAGGATCGCGGTGACGAGTTTGTCGCCCATGCGGGGCGCGTGCGCGGTGGCGATCGCGGTGAGCTTGCGGCGGCCGGCGGCGCGGATGCCGGTCGGGCCGCCGCAGCGGGACAGGATCTCCAGCACCGCCGGGTGACTGATCCTCGGGCCGATCGCGCGTTCCAGGGCGGGGTGGACGCCGGTGAGCAGGCCGCGGATGCGGTTGCCGATCCGGGTGGCCTCACCGGCCAGGTCGTCGTCGAACCCGACCAGCACGTCCAGCTCGGCCAGGGCGTCGTCGCCGACGTCGACCGGGCGCAGCGTGTGCGGCAGCGAGCGGGCGGCGTCGGCGATGACGAACGCGTCCCGGGCGTCGGTTTTCGCGCGGCCGGGGTAGAGGTCGGCGATGCGTCGCATGGCCAGGCCGGGCAGGTAGGCCACCCGGTGGCCGGCCGCGCGGGCCACCGCGACCGGCAGCGCGCCGATCGTCGCCGGTTGATCGACCACCACCAGCAACGGCCCGTGCGCGGCGAGCTTGTCGAACAGCGCCCGCAGCTTCGGTTCGCTGTTGGGCAGCGGCGCGTCGTGAAGCCGCTTGCCCGCCGGGTCCAGGCCGACGGCGTGGTGTTCGCCCTTGCCGACGTCCAGGCCGAGGAACACCTGGTAACCGCTGGTCATCCGTCCTGCCGTTCGTTCGTCGCGGGTGGTCGCCGGTCGGGCATCGACGGCCGGCACCCACGTTACGACGAGACCTGCCCGGCGGGCGGCCGTGTCCCTATCAGCGGTCCCTCGATGCCACCAGGTCCGGTGACACCACCCCCCGGATCATGCGCTCGACTGGGGGCGTCAGTCATGCCGGACCTGGCGACCACGACTCCTTGATCAGGAGCTACGAAAAAGGTAACGGGGGGGGGTTCTGAGAGGTTTTGTGCGAATCGCGACCTGCGGATCTTCGGGGCGGATCGGGCTGTTCGCAGAACTGTCACAACTGTTCATTTATGAGAGAAACTACAGGTCCCTTGCCGCGCGAAGCCTGACACCGGTGCCCTTCCAGGTATCCGATCGGATCCGTTAGGACATTTGCCGGTGGACATGGCTAGGCCGGGGAGAAGAGGTGGCTACGATCGCTTCATCAGGTGTCGCCAAGGTGTCATCCGTCTTCGGCGCCGGTGGACAGTGAAGAAACTCGTCGAAGGAGCAGTTATGCCGGTGTCCGCACCCGATTTCGAATGGCTGTTCGCCCCAGGAACGCATCACACACTGTCCCGCGGCGATGTCGCCACCGTCCGGCTGCGGCAGGACGCCTCGCTGTGGCTGCCGTCCGGGCGGGTCGTCGCCGGCGAGCCGGCCATGTTCTTGTCGATGTCCGGCTCCGAGGACAGGTTTGTCCAACAGGTGCCACCGGGCCGGTATCCGGTGGTGCTGGTGCTCGCCGTGTTCGGCGAACCGGACGAGCAGGATGCGCAGGAGTGGGTCGCGGCGGCCCGGCTGATGATCCGGGACGAGCCAGCCGCCTCCTGGGAGATGGCGACGTGCGCGGGCCAGGATGCCGCCGAACTGGGCGACGACGAGTACTTCGGCTATCCGGTCGTCGGCGGCGCCGGCGGCTTCGTGGACGCGGCGAACATCGCGGCGCTGCGCGAGAACGACGACTACAGCAACCAGCTGCTATCTAACCTGGACATCCACATCCTCGGCGAGACCGACCGCACCGCGCCCGCCACACTGGCCGACGACGGGGACCGGCCCCTTGCGGTGGCGTTTCCCTCTGGTAGCGGAGACGGGCACTATCCAACCTGGGTTGGGCGCACCGCCGACGGCGAGGTCGCTTGCTTCCTCACCGACTTTTGCATCCTGACCGGGGATGGCGATAGCGAGAATGACGAGCCACCCTCAGGCAACGGTCCGATAAGCGTCCCGGAGGACTCGACCACGCCACCACGCCCGCCATATGCGGCCAGGCCACAGCCACTGTCTCCAGTGCAACGGTCTCCAGTGCGGCCCCCCACCGGGATCGCCAGTCCGGCGACTCCGAACATCCGGGCACGCCGCTCCCCGAGCAGCGATGAAACGTGAAACCTCGTCGTGCGGGGTTGGGGCGTCGGATCGCGCCCTAAGTGGCGAGACGCATGCGCGTCGCGCGCGAGGCAGTTTCCCCCAGGGGGCGCTTCCCGGCGATTGGGGTTGCGCGCAGCCCGCGATGGAGTCGTTGTCGCAGTCGATCTCGACCATGACCGGAACGACGTAGCGGACCCAACGGGTGGTCATCAGGATCCCTTACTTCGCGGTGACGCGCGCCCTTGTCCGGCGCGGCGCGGTGGCGTCGCCGGGGAACAGCGCCCCCGGCACCAGGTCCAGCGTAGTGACCGGCACCGCGTCAGGCGGCGACAGATCGAGCACCCAGTCCCCGAAGCGGCGGATGGTGTGGGTGATGTACGGGGAGATCGTGGCCAGATCGTCGGTGTCGATCGGGTGCCCGTCGGAGGCCAGCGCGTTCGCCGCGGCGGTGATGTCGCAGGCGTTGGAGTAGATCACGCAGTTCGCGAGCAGCTCGTTGAACTTGATGATCTTTTCCTGGTAGTCCGGGTCGTTACGCCCGACCGCCTCCCCGCCGAAACGCAGCCACGCGGAGAACCCGTGGAACGCCTCGGCCTTGTTGGTGATCGCGGTGATCTGCTCCCGCAACTGCGCGTCCGCGAGGAACCGCAGCAGCGTGATCGTGCGGATGACCCGGCCCAGCTCCCGGAACGCCCGGTACAGGCGGTTCTTCCGCGAGTTGTTGCCCAGCCGGCGCAGCAGCGTCATCGACGACAACCGGCCCTCGCTGATCGAGATCGCGGTGCGCAGCAGGTCCGTCCAATGCGTCTCGATCAGGCCCCAGTCGATCACGTTGTCGCCGAACAGCGAGTCGATGTGCGCGAACCCGGTGTCCGCGCTGGGCCGGTAGAAGTTCAGATCCGCCCAGTTGCGGATGCGCGGGAGCAGGTCGAAGCCGAGCAGCGCGGCGAGCCCGAAAACAGGCAGGGACTGGCCTTGGGTGTCGGCGTGGATCGTGTCGGGCTGGATCTCCGAGTCGTTGCGCAGCAACCCTTCGATGATATAGACGGCCGCCCACACCCCGCACGGGATGAAGTGGGAGAACAGGGCGATGTAGGTGTCGGAGATGTGCCGGTAGGCGATCCCGCCGTAGCCGCCGTAGCGGATGTGGGACTCGGCGAGGATGTTGTTCTCCCACGTGTCCACCTGCGTGCCGTCCACCGCGACCACCCGGCCGTCGCCCCACATCCCGGCGACGTCGAGCTTCGCGAACTCGTTGATCACGTCGGTGGACGCGGCGTCGATCTTGGCGCAAGTGGTGTGCTTGTTCGCCGCGATCGACAGCTCGTGCGCGCTGACCTGGTCACGCATGTGCCGCGCGACCTGCGCGGGGCCGAGAAGCGTGCCGTTGGCGAACACGGTCAGGACGTAGCGGGCCATCGCGTCGCGGATCTTCGGGTCCGATCCCGACGCCGGCCCGAAGTGCCGCGGCCAGCCGACCAGGTGCGCGGTGCGGGCCAGGATGTCCAGCAGCCCGCGTTCGGGCAGCCGCTGGTGAATCGACTCCTCCAGCGCCAGCGCGGACGGGCGCCGGTCGGCACCCTTGCGGCGCCGCAGGACCGGGCGGCCGTCCTCGAAGGACAGGTCGGTGTTGTGCGGGAACCCGGCGTCCACCACCGCGGCGATATCGGTCAGCGCCGCCCGGTAGTGCGCCGTGAGCTCCTTCGGGTCCGAGGGAATCCCGGCCTGGCCGCAGAACTGCTCGGCCAGCGGGACGCACTCATCCCAGGACATCAGCTGCGCGTGCAGGTTGGCGTAGGAGTCGGCGCCGACCACCGCGATGTCCCCGGAGCGCAGCTCGGAGGCGAGGTAGGAGAACACGCACACCTCCAGGTGACGGCGCACCAGCTTGCCCGGCCGGTCCTTCACCACCAGGATCTTGCGCCACGCCTCAGTGACGAAGTCGATGTCGATCGCCACCGTCACCGCGTCCGCCCCACGCCCGACGGTCACCTTCTCCGGGACGTACTCGCCGGTGCGGCCCCGGATCGCGCGCAGGAACTCCACCGCGTCGGCCACGCTGTGATCCGCGCTGGTCGGCTCCAGGTCGAGGGTGTCGAGCAGGGTGAACAGCGCCGAGCGGTGGCTCTTGTAGAACTTCTCCAGCAACGGCAGGTAGTTGTTGCCGTGGTGCGCCGACACCACCTCATGCGCTGCCGAGAGCTGCTCCACCCCGCCCGCGTCGGCCAGCGTCTTGAGCAGCAGCCGCCCGGCCCGCTCGGCCACCGCGGCCGCGGGTTCCGGCGCGGTCGCGCCGTCGTTGTCTGGTGCGGTGGCCTCCCGGGCGCCGGCCAGGACATCACCGAACACGTCCAGCAGCCGCTCGGACTCGGCGCGGTGCTGCTCATGCAGCTCGACCAGCCGCTCCTTGCCCTTCTTGTGGATCACCGCCATCCGCTTGCAGAACATCGTCGCGACCTCGTCCCGGGCCGTGGTCCGGCACTCGTGGATCAGGCTCGCCAGCAACGTCCACCGCTTCGCCTCGCCGATATCCCGCATGTCGCCGACGTCGGTCACCCGCGCCTCCCCGGCGAAATGCGCGATCTTCGTCGCCGGGATGCCGTCGAGCCACTGCTCGGTCGCGCCGAGCTCGTCCAGCGCTTGCAGGTGGGCCAGGCGAAGCTTGAACTTTCCCACCGACGCCGCCTTCGCCGGCGTCTTCAGCCGGTCAAACTCGCTGCGCCGCGATGTCGGGTCCAGCCACAGCAGCCGCGCGAGCCGCCGCCGGTCCGCCGCGTCCAGCCGGGTCGCGACCAGCCCGAACAACGCGGTGTTCGTCTCGGTGCGGCTCGCGGAGACCATCTTGTCCAGCGTGGTGAACCCCGGCAGCTCGCGCCGTGCCCGGACCAGCTCCTCCAGCGCGACGTTGATCAGGTCGGCCGGGTTGTCCTTCGTGGTGACCGCCTTGCGGATCGCTTTCTCGGCGATCGCGCGTGCCTCGGCGGGCTTGTAGACCACATTCAGTCGGTCACGGACGTAGTCACGGTGGCGACACAACGTCCGATCCGACTCGTGCACCGCCAGGACGTCCTCGGCCAGGCCCAGCGCGGCCCGGACATGGTTGATCACCACCACCGGCACGTCAGCCAGCTTCGGGAAATGCCCCAGCCGCTGGTAGCACTTCAGCAGCACCACCAACGCCAGGAAGTTCGGCTCGCCCTGACTCCGCCCCCGAGCCCACTCAATCTCGCCGGCGACCGGCGTGAACGCCTCCGCCAGCTCACGGACCGACACCACCCGCTTGAACCGAGGATAGGCGGTCCGATCGATCGAAGCCACCCAGCACCCCAGGCCCAGCCAGCGGACGTAACCCAGCGCACCCTAACCAACACCCGCCGCACCCACGTCACACGGGCTCTCTAACGATCTCTAGCGCCCTCTACCAGGCACTACCCGACCACTTGGCAGGTTTCTCCCGTATCCCGGCGGTCCCCCTAGGAGAAGGTGACGCCCGCGCAGTCCGGGCACAACGGCCCGGCGGGCTCGCGGCGGAACACCGCGGCTAGTTGGCCGCAGCAGTGGCAGTGCTCGTGTGTGAGCCGTACCGCGTCCACACAGGACAGGCAGACCGGGCCCTCCGGCCAATGTCGTTCGGCGCGGGCGGTGGTTCCGCATCGGGTGCAGGGGACCTGGGCGGCCAGGTAGCACGGCACGCACCTGGCCACACCGTCCGTAGCTGGCACGGACATCGACGGTCGTTGCCCGCAGTCGGTACACGGCGGACCGGGCCGCACCACTTCCCAGCACGCTTTGCACCACGGTCCATTATGGTCACGCGCGCACACCACCTTGTGGACGCCGCAGCCCGAGCACGGTTCGGCCAGCGTCTGGCGGCGGCAGCCGTCGCACCACGGTTCGCCGTCGGCGTCGCGGTAGGCCACCAACCTGGTCCGGCCGCAGTTGTGGCACGGCTGGCGTGGCCCAGCTTGCTGGGCGCAGGCCCGGCAAACCCCCGTGCTCAGAATCCCGACCTTGCGGGTCTTCCCGCAGCGCGGGCACAGCACCTCCGGCGCACGCCGGTTGTCGCACTTCTCGCACAGTGGCCCGTCCTCGATGAGCCGAGCCGCAGGCTTGTCCTCGCCGCAGTCGATGCACCGGCGCAGCGGCCGTTGATGCCCGCGCTGCCAACACCGCCGGCACACCGGCCGTTTCTCGTCGTCGCGGACGGTGACCGGCGCCGTCTGGCCGCATCGTGAGCAGGGCTCGGCCAGATGCGTCCGGCGGCATCGTTCGCACCACGCTCCTTCCTCGGTGTGGGCGGCGGCCAGCACGACCTTGCCGCACATCCAGCAGGGCTCGCGGGGAACGGTCTTGCGGTGGCAGGTGTAGCAGACCCGGCCCTGCGGGCTGTTCTTCGTGGCCTTCATCGTCCGCCCGCATACCGAGCAGGGCAGCGGGACGCGCCGCTCGCGCTGCCAACACCGCGAACACACCGGCTGCCCGTAGCGCCGCGCGGCCACCCGCCCCGACCGACCGCACAGCGAGCACGGTTCGGCCCGGCGCTTTCCGTTGCAGTTCTGGCACCACGCCCCCTCCGCCGTACGTCCAATCGGAACGGTCAGACGGCCACACCCGACACAGCTCTCCTTGTCCCGGCGGGCGTGGTAGCAGGTATGGCACAGCCCGCTAGCGACCAGAGATCGGTCGCATCCACAGCTGGCGCAGACACCTCGCCCTTTCCCCACGTGCGTGACCCGGTGTCCGGTCAGCTCTCGGCGTCGAAGAAGTCCGCGGACAACAACGGCATGTCCGGCACGGCCGGCCGCGGACCCCGGCGAGCCGGCTCCTCGGTGGCTGATTGCGGCTCGACCTCCACCGCCAGGTCCTCGAAGCGGCAGTCGAGGATCTTGCACAAGGCCAGGATCAACTCGATCGGCATCTTCGGCGGACGTTCGGTGCTGACGAGCCGGTAGATCGAGCTGCGGTCGAACTCGAAGCCGTACTTGCGCAACTCCGGGATCAGCTTCGTGGTGGTGTACCAGTTCTTGCGGACCGCCATCAGCTCACGCAGCCGCCACTCGTAGCGCGGCTGCCGGACCTGCACGTCGTCGTTCTGCTCGTCCGGTCCTTGCCGGGACACCGCGTTCATCGCACCCTCCTCCGGCGGCCAGCAGGCTCACCTGACGTGTGATCGCTGAAGTCGTCGTCCATCTCCGCCTCCGTCTCGGCCATCGCGAAGGCGCGTTGCAGCACGGCTTCCTCGGCACCGCGTCCAGGTGCTCGCGGACCTTTAGGTTCTTGAAGTCGCTGCTGACCGCCGTGTAGATCGCCGTGGTCGCCGCGTGGGAATGACCGACCTGGTCAGTGACGAACTGCCCGTCATAGCCGGACTCGATCAGCCTGGTCACGTACGTTCTCCTTCTTCCCGCACTCGGCGTGTGCGGTGGGGTTCGTGTGGCGATTGAGCAGGGACGGCCTTTGTGACTTTGTTCGCCGCGCCAGCGACGGCTCTCAGGCTGCGCGTGGCCTGGTGTCGTGTGCGCGCTTGTTGGTGTGGCTGCTGATGCGGAGTTCGAGCCGCACGGTTTGGTTGTGGCAGCGGTACAAGGCGCGTGGGTCGAGCCAGTCGGCGTCCCGGTTGTCGTCCGGCGCGAGGCCGACGGCGGTGGGTATGCCGAGATCGGCATCGGTGTCGGTGAACAACGTGCCGGCGCCGAGCGTGATCTCCTCGCCGACCGTCGGCGTGACGGGTGCCAGGGACCGCGCTATGTCGCCACAGTGCTCGGAGCGACGTGTCTCGACCACGATGGCGACGAGTCGTCCCGGTTGGCCGACGGGTGCGTTCTCGAACGAGACGTAGTCCTCGGCATCCGGACCGGTGAGCAGGAACACGGTGCCGTAGCGGTCGGACTGGCGTTCGAACCTCGGCCACCACAGTTGGCCCTGGCCGAGCTCGATCGTGGCTGTCTCCTCGGTGTGTCCCGCGGTTGCGGCTTGCTCGGCGGCGGTGATGATCTCGGCCATGGACAGGTCGTTGCGGAACCGGTGCCCGATCTCGGCTTCCAGCTCCGCGTACTCGGCGGCCAGTTCCGGGCGTAGTTGTGCGGCGCGAACCAGATCCGCGCGGCTGGCGAGCACACAGAGGGAGCACGACAGGCGGGTCATGCCCTGGTCGTAGGCCGGGTGGTACGGCACACCTGACGCATGGATGCGTTGCCATACCTGGGTTTCGGTCCAGTCGTGGATCGGAAGCCAGGTGTCGACAGTGCGCCGGCCGCTGCTGGCAGCCTCGCCACGACTCAGGCGAGCCTGCTGGCGCAGAGCAATACCGTTCCGCGTCGAGTTCTCACCTCTCGCGATCACTCATGGTGACTGTCGCTGCCGGGTGAAACTGACCCGGTCTGACCAACCGCTCGGGTCCAGGACGTGGGTAAGCGGGTCAGTGACCGAGGGGCGTGGTCAGGGATTGCGTGCCGAGGGGGGCTCGCCGCTGATGGCGCGCCAGGCCGCGTCGGAATCAACGGTGTCGGCGAGGTCGTGGTTGGTGAGTACGGCGAGCGCGTCGATGGCTGTCAGCCAGTCGCGGCTACGCCGGTGCACCTCGTCGCTGGGGTCGTATCGGTTCAGGACGACTAGCACCTCGTGTCCGGTGAGGGCTCGCGCGGCGAGGCGCACCTGGGACACAACTCCTAGGACAGGCTCGGTGACCAGTAGCACGAGGTCCGGTCTCACCCGCTGCGCCAGTGAGAGGGTGTCGCCGTCATGGGCGATTGGTGAGCACAGCCCGCCTGCGCCCTCGACGAAGCCGATGGCGACGTCTGAGGGCCAGTCGAGTTCGGCGACGAGGTCGTCGAGCAGGATCGGAGCCAGTTGTAGGGTGTCGGCGGCCATCGGTGGCGCGAGGGGTACCGGGTACCACCGGTGTGGCGGGCACACCGTGTCGGCGGGCGTGTCAGTTGCCTCGCCGAGCACGGCGGCGTCGGTCGCGGTATCACCGGGTGTGAACGACTGCGCCGGTTTGCGGGCCGCGACCTCGATGCCAAATGCTCGCAATCGTCGCGACAAGGCGGCGGTCACCCAGGTCTTGCCGACCTCGGTGCCGGTGCCGGTGACCAGGATGAGTCGGCTAGGTCGGGTCATGGAGCGCCCACCGGGTCAACCAGCCGAGATCTTGCCCAGTCTGCGCCAGGGCACCTGCCCTGATCAGTGTGGAGGTGTTGGATGTCCTCGTGGCCCATCATGATCCCTGTTGGCGCAGGGGCGCGGCCATGGCGTGGTAGCCGCCGTCGACGTGGAGGATCTCGCCGGTGATAGCGCGGGCGAGGTCGGAGAACAGGAAGCAGACGGCGTCGGCCACCGGGGTCGAGTCGGCTGGGTCCCACCGCAAGGGCGAACGGGTTGCCCAGGCGTCGAGCAGGGCTTCGAAGCCGGGGATGCCGGTGGCCGCCCGGGTATGGATCGGCCCGGCCGCGACGAGGTTGACCCGGATTCCGGCAGGCCCGAGGTCGCGTGCGAGGTACCGGTTGAGCGACTCCAGTCCGGCTTTGCAGACGCCCATCCAGTTGTAGACCGGCCACGCGGCGCTGGCGTCGAAGTCGAGCCCGACCAGGCTGGCGCCGGAGGGTGGGGCGAGCCGGTTCACCGCCGCGGCGAGCGCGGCGAGGGATACGGTGCTGGTCTGGAACGCCAGTCCGATCCCTTCGGGGCGGGCGTTGAGTAGGGGGCCTTCCAGGGCGTCGGCGGGTGCGAAGGCGATGGCGTGCAGGGCGCCGTCGAGTCTCTCCCACCGCTCAGCGATCGTTGCGGTGAGCCGGGCGGTGTCGTGGGAGGCAGTGGCGTCGAAGGGGATGACGTCGATGTCGCCGGTGAGCTGCGCTGCCGCCGCACGGGCCCGATCGAGATCGCGGGGGAGCCCGGTGAGCAGCACCTCGGCGCCGAGTTGTTGGGCGCGGCGGGCGACGGCGAAGGCGATGCTGTCGGTGGTGACGACCCCGGTCACCAGGATGTGCTTGCCGTCCAACACAGTGCGGCTCCTTCGCGGGGGTTGGTGTGTGCGGCCCGGCAGGCGTGGGTCGTGACCGCTTGGTGGACGTCGATGGCCCGGCGGATGCAGGGTCCGGTCGTGGCGGTGATTCCTTCGACAGGGCGGTCGGCGCTGGCGGCACCGCCGATGCGCCCCGCAGGCCGTGCCGCCGGCACGGCGATGGGAGAAAAGCCGGATCGCTCGCGTGACATGATGGTGTTTGCGTCGGGTGGGGCTGCTCATCGTGGGGTGGCGCCGACGAGCGCCCCCTGCGAGGCGCAGCCGACGAGGCGGCTGTACTTGGCTAGGAAGCCGTTGCCGGTCGGGGCAGGGGGTGGGTGCCAGCGGTGACGGCGTCGTTCGAGTTCGGCAGGGTTGACGTCGAGATCGATGGTGCGTGCCGGGATGTCGATCATGATCGGGTCGCCGTCGGCGACCAGCGCCAGCGGCCCGCCGGCAGCGGCCTCGGGGGCGACGTGGCCGACGCAGAGGCCGGTGGTGGCGCCGGAGAAGCGGCCGTCAGTGACCAGCGCCACCTGGTCACCCAGGCCGGTGCCGCGGACAGCGGCGGTGACGGCGAGCATCTCCGGCATTCCCGGTCCGCCGCGTGGGCCTTCGTACCGGATCACGATCACCTCGCCTGCGGTGAGGCGACCGCCTGAGACGTAGCCCATGGCGGCGTCTTCGTTGTCGAAGACCCGGGCTGTGCCGTGGAAGCGGTCGACGGTCAGGCCGGCCATCTTGACCACCGCGCCGCTGGGGGCGAGTGCCCCGCGGAGGATGGCCAGGCCGCCGTCGGGGCGGAGCGGGTCATCTGGCGTTCGGAGGACCGTACCGTCGGGTTTCGGGGCTGCGAGTTCGGCGAGGTTCTCGGCCAGGGTGGCTCCGGTCACGGTCAGGCAGTCGCCGTGGAGCAGTCCGGCGTCCAGCAGCGCGGCGAGCACTGCGGGCACGCCACCGACCTGGTGCAGGTCGGCCATGACGTGGCGCCCACCGGGACGGAGATCGGCGATGTGGGGGGTGTGTCGGCTGATCCGGTCGAAGTCGTCGAGGGTCAGGCGGACGCCGGCTTCGTGGGCGATGGCGGGTAGGTGCAGCGCGGCGTTGGTCGACCCGCCCAGGGCCATGACCACGGTGATGGCGTTCTCGAAGGCTTCGCGGGTGAGGATGTCGCGTGGGCGGATCCCGGCGCGCAGGGCGGCGACGGCGGCCGCTCCGGTGTCGTGGGCGATGCCGGGGCGTGTGGGGTCGATGGCGGGGGCGGATGCCGAGCCGGGCAGTGCGATACCGAGGGCTTCGGCTTCGGCGGCGATCGTGTTGGCGGTGTACATGCCGGCGCACGATCCGGCTCCTGGGCACGCGGCGCGCTCCAGCTCGTCGAGGTCGTCGGTGCTGAGCAGGCCGCTTGCCTGCGCGCCGACGGCCTCGAACACGTCCTGGATCGTCACCGGCCGACCCTGCCAGCTCCCGGGGAGGGAGGAGCCGCCGTACAAGAACGCCGTGGGTACGTTGAGGCGTGCGGCGGCCATGAGCATCCCGGGAAGGCTCTTGTCGCAGCCGGCGATGGTGACCATCGCGTCGAGTTGTTCGGCCTCCATGACACACTCGACCGAGTCTGCGATGAGGTCCCGGCTGGGAAGGGACGCGCGCATGCCGCGGTGCCCCATGGCGATCCCATCGGACATGGCGATGGTCGAGAACCGCATCGCCACCCCGCCCGCCTTCCTGACCCCGTCGGCCGTCGCGCCTGCCAGGCGGTCCAGGGCGATGTTGCAGGGTGTGAGGTCGTTGGCGGCCGCGGCCACACCGATCTGCGGCCGGGTGAAGTCCTCGTCGGCGAACCCGACTGCCCGCAGCATCGCCCGGGCCGGTGCTCGGGTGACGCCGTCGGTGACGATTCGGCTACGGTGACGCGGGTCCATGTCTTCTCCCGGCTTCGCTTGGTCAGCTCGGCCCTTCATTGGCCCTGGCCTCGGGTGAATGCGGGTTCGCCGTCGAAGGCGTAGAGTCCTTCGGTCTTGATCGGTTCGATGCCGTGCTCGACCATGCGGGCCTGGAGGGCGACGACCTCGGCGGCGGTGGTGGTCCCGCGCGGGTCGAGGAAGCGGCATCGCCAGTGGTCGGTGAGCAGGGTCTCGGGCGCGCCGCCTGGCCAGACCTTCTGTCCCCGGTTGGAGATCATGTCAAGGTGCAGGGGTGCGGCGAACGGACGAAGCTTGGCGGCGAGTTCGTCTGGGGTGGTGTCTGGGCTGTGGACGAACACGTCGACGCCGAGCTGGGTCTTGGCGGCAGCGGATCGGCCCGCGAGCTTGACGGTGATCGGCCTGTGCTGGGCGTAGTGCGTTGCCGGCAGCCGGGTGGGTTCTTGGCCGAGACGGTCGATGACCGATGCCGCGAACGCCGTGGTGCCGACCTTGGAGGTGCTGGTATCGGGCTCGTAGATGTCGTAGGTGTGGATGCCGTCTTCGATGGTCCGCAGCCAGGCGTTGTGGACTCGGCTCGCGACGTCGGCTTGTCCGATGTGGACCAGCATCTGTACCGCGGCCAGCAGCAGCCCTGAAGGATTCGCAACGTCTTGGCCGGCTCGCCGGGGGGCGGATCCGTGGATGGCTTCGAACATGGCGACTCGCTCGCCGATGTTCGCGCTTCCGGCGAGGCCGACAGATCCGGCGATCTGGGCGGCGACGTCGGAGAGGATGTCGCCGTAGAGGTTCGGCAGGACGACGACGTCGAACGCCTCGGGGGTGTCGGCGAGCTTGGCCGCACCGATGTCGACGATCCAATGCTCTGCCTGGATATCGGGGTAGTCGGCGGCGACCTCGTCGAACACCCGGTGGAACAGGCCGTCGGTCATCTTCATGATGTTGTCCTTGGTGAACGCTGTCACCTTGGTTCGCCGATAGGCTGTGGCGTACTCGAAGGCGTAGCGAATTACCCGCTCGCATCCCTGCCGGGAGATGAGCTTGAGGCACTGCACGACCTCGTCGGTCTGGCGGTGCTCGATGCCGGCGTAGAGGTCCTCTTCGTTCTCCCGAACGATGACGACGTCCATGCCAGGGTGCTTGGTGGCGACGAACGGTGCGTAGGCGACGCATGGCCGGACGTTGGCATAGAGACCGAACGTCTTGCGCACGGTGACGTTGAGGCTCTTGAACCCTCCGCCTTGCGGGGTGGTGATGGGCGCCTTGAGGAACACACCCGTGCGGCGGATCGACTCGAGCGCCTCGGGAGTGACGCCGGCGGGGTTGCCAGCCTGATAGACCGACTCTCCGATGGTGATCGTGTCGATGTCAAGGGCCGCGCCTGCGGCGTTGAGCACCGAAAGGGTGGCTTCCATGATTTCCGGACCGATTCCGTCTCCGTGGGCGACGGTGATCGGTGCGGATGTGGAATGCGTGGTCATGCTGCTCCTGAGACCGAGGACGTGACGGGACGGGACGCTGGATGGGCTAGGGGCGAGTCGTGGCGGTGCCGCGTGCGAGCCGGCATCCGGCGCTGGTCGTGCCGCACGGTCCACTGATGCCCTGCTCTGGGTCATCGATGTACCAGTGGGTCGCGACCAGGCGCGGGTAGCGGCTGCCGAGTTCGGTCAGGGTGGCGTGGACGGTGTCGCGGGAGTCGGTGTGCGCGAAGACCGGAAAGAACGCTCCCGGCAGGCTCGCTGCGGGCGCCGCGCCTTGCACCAGGACATCGAGGATCAGGCGCCGTCGCTGGTGGGGGTTGTGTGCCTCGCGCAGGGCGGAACCGTCCAGCCAGCACAGCGACCACAGCCCGGACACCGAGGAGGAGGTCCGGATCCCCACCGGCACTGCTGGCGGGCGCCCTTCCGTGGGGTCCCCGACGGCGCATCCGCAGGTCTGCACATGCTCGCCGCACGGGAACAACGTGGGCAGGTCCGCGTCAAGCTCGCGGCGGATCCAAATCCCGAGCAGGGCGTCCCGCTGAGCTGGATCGCCGCCGTAGCGCCGGTGGTGGACCAGGTAGTCGCTCGCCTGCTCGACGGCGACCTCGGCGTGGTCCACACTTGAGATCAGTAGAAGCGCGCTCATCGGGTACCTCTCTTTCCAAGCGGCTCTGTTACGTGGGGAGTTAGGACAGGTCGTTCCGGGTGGGACGCCGCCATCGGGTGGTGTGGAGCGGTCACGGGAGCGCCTGCCGGGATGTCGGTGCTGGCGTGTCGGTGCTGGGGTGCCAGGGCTGCCACCCGGTGGGGGTGTAGCGGTGCCACGGGTCGTCGGGCTGTTCCCGTGCGGCGAGTCCAATCCAGTCGTGGCTGAACATGTGGTGCAGCATTGTGTGGCGGGCGATGAGGGTGTCCAGCCTGGGCAGGGGTGCCTGCACGATGGCGAGCAGGCGTTGCGGTTCATGTCGGGCGTGGTGGCCGTCGGTGAGGGACTGCCAGGGCAGGCCGGGCTGGAGGTCACTGGTGTGGCCGGTCATGACGCCCAGGCCCCCACCGGTGACGTTGTGCAGGGTTTTGCTGCCGGCGCCGAAGGACTGCGGGTCGACGGTGGCGAAGTAGTACTGGCTGTTGATCCAGTGTGCGACGACGAGCGGCGCGGTGAGGATTGTTTCCAGGACGGTGCCGGTCGGGTCGAGGTCGGGATCGTAGTCGTGGAGGAACACGCGGCTGTGCAGGTCGATGCCGCGGGTGAGGGCGCGGGGCGCGATGAGGAAGGCGGCGTTGTCGGCGAGACCCCATTCCGGGAAGACCTGGGCCCAGTCACGGGCCCGGGCGCGGGTGTGGCGCGCCGCGTGCCGCGGGCGGGGCCGGGTGGGTGCGCCCGGCAGGATGGCGCAGCGTTCGGCGGCCAGCCGGGTGCCGGCCGTGCGGAGGTCGGCGGTGAGCCTGTCAGCGTCGCGGCGGTGGGTGGCGGGCAGGAGGTGGGTGTCCAGCAGGCGTACGGTGTCGGTGGTGGTGTCGTGTTCGGCCGGGACGAACCAGGTGTCGTCGGGAACGGTGATGCCGCGGTCGGCCAGGTGAAGGCGGACCTGCGGATCGTTGAGCAGGGCGGCGGCCGTGCGGGCGTTGGGACCTCCGGGATGTCCCCCGCAGGCGCCGCAGTCCAGCGCGGCCTGGTAGGGGTTGTTGTCGGTGTGGGCGCGGTGCCCGCAGAACACGACCAGCCGCGCGAACCCGCGGGTCAGGCCCATCAACGTCAGGATGGTTTCGGCGGTCGCGGCACGCTCCTCGGGGGTGAGCGCCTCGGCGATGGAGATCTCGGTCTGCGGCTCGGGCGTGATGCGGCGGGCCCACCACGCGCCTGTGGCGCCGGCGGCACGGGGAGTGAAGGTCTTGGCCGCGGCCAGCGGCCCGGCCAGCCAGCCGGCGGCTTCGGCGAGGGCGAACGGCGCCAGCAGGTCGTCCTTGGCGGCGTGCAGGGAGTGCTCGGCGGCGGCGAGCACCCTGCGGCCGGCCAGTGACCGCTCGGCCGCGCGCCGCCGACCAGGGGCGGGGTGCTCGGTGAGGGTGTGGCGAGGCGTGATCGGGCCGGGACACTGGGTGCGAGCGGCACCCCCGGCGAGGTCGCGGTAGCGCATGGCGACGGCGAAGAAACCGGCGAAGCCCAGGGTCTGGTAGCTGCCGAGGACCTCCAGGTGGCGGCGCAGTCCTTCGGAGCGGGGATCGATGCAGCACACCACCTGCGCCCGCGGTGGGGCTTCGGGCAGTTCGGGCTGGGGCCGGCCGAGGATGCGCAGCAGCAGCCGGCTCCGGTAGTGGTCCTCGTAGGCGTCCAGCCAGACCAGCGCCCGCTGCTGGATCGGCAGCTGGTCGAGCAGCTCCACCAGCTCGCTCCGTTGGGCGGCATCGGTGTCGGTGACTTCCAGCGCTCCCAACAGGTGGTAGGCCCGGTCGTGCGGGTCGACGGTGGCCTGCCGGGTGTCGAACCGGCTCGCGGAGGCCCAGGACCACGCTGTGCCGGGAGCGTGGGAGCCGGCGAGCGCGGCGGCTTCGACGGCCAACCGCAACGCGAGGTAGTCGACGAGGTCGATGCCGCTGTCGGGCCGCTCGCCGCGCCACCGGACGTGGGCGGCGAAGCCGGGCAAGCAGGCCAGGTGGGCCTGCAGGTAGCGGGTCCGCTGGTCGTCCGGGACACCGAGCGCGGCCAGCGCGTCCAGGATGGTGTGCTCGGCGCGTTCGGGCAGGTGCCGCAGCCGCGCCCGCACCGGCCGCGGCAAGGTTCCGTCATGGGCGGCCAGCGCCCGCCACGCCGAGTAGAAGCCGCGGTCACGACCCGGCATCCGCCAGGTGGACTGGCCTTCGTCCAGGTAGGCCGCGCACCACTGGATCGTGTGGGTGTTGAGCAGGGCGGCCACCTCCGGGGCCAGTGCTTCGGCCGCGGTGCGTGCCTGACGGCGCGGCGGTGGACACGCGATGCCCTGGTGCAGATCGGCCACCAGCAGGTCGACCGGGTCGTAGGCGCGGTTGCCGAGAGTGAGCGGGCCCCGCTGTAGCGCCGTGGGGTGGCGGCGGGCCAGCGCGGCGCGCAGGTCGTCGTCGGTGATCCGGCCGCGCTGCCAGGCGGCACGTAGCCAGGTCTCGTCTGGGGTGACTCGTGCTCCGAGCAGATCCGCGGCGGTGGTGGCCGCGTCGGCGAACGGGCGGTCCAGCAGGCCGGACAACGGGTTGACCGCGATGAAGTCCGCCAATGGCCAGGTCGGAGCCAGGAATCCGGCCGCGTCGGCGATCTCGGCGCGCACTGCCGCCTGCTGTGTGGCGACGTCAGAGACGGCATCGGGGGCGAGGTTGGTGGCGGGGCCGGTGGTCATGAGTGTGAACCCTCCTGCGCGAGCACGACGCGACAAGTGGCGGAACGTGCGACCGTGGAGAACAGGGGAAGCCACGCGTGCGGGACAGCCGGTGACTCACCTGTCATGGCGGCGACCCGCTTGCGCGGGATGCCGTCGAGCGCGTGGGGGCGAGTCACGCCCGAGCTCCTTCCAGTTGGGGAACCGGCCGCGGACGCGGTGTCGGTACCAGCCATGGCGGGTGACCCCAGGCGGCGGTGTACGTGCGCTGCTGCCCGGCGGACAACGCCGCCACGTACAGCCGGTCGCGCCACCGGCCCAGACCGACCGCGGGTGCCAGGTGGAGCAGCAGCGCACCGGCCGCCAGCACCGCCACCACGGTCGCGAGAACCCAGGCCGAGACAGCGGCGGGCCCGCTTGCGGGCAGGCTCGGGGCCAGGAGCTCGGTGACCGCGCCCACCAGGGCCAGGTACCCGATCGCCACGCCCGGCAGCACGATCACCACCGTGACCAGCGCGCCGCCGGTCGGGTGACGACGCAGCCAGCCCCACGCCAGCCGCGCGGCGGTGGCCACGGCGAAGAGCGACAACGCGACGCCACCGGCATGAAGGGGTAGCAACCAGGCCGCCACCCCGACCGCCGCGACGGCGGCGACCCCGGCGAGGACAGCGACCTGCGCTGCGCGGGCAGGAGCCAACCGAGGCGCGGGAGGAGCCGCAGTGTGGCCAGCGTGCCGCTGCACGGCCGACCCCGAGCCGAGGAACAGGGTGGCTTTGAACAGCCCGTGCGCCACCAGGTGCACCACCGTCGCGGCGTAGAGGCCGAGCCCGCAGGTCATGAGCATGAACCCCATCTGCCCGATCGTGGAGTGCACCAGCGCCCCTTTGATGTCGGGGCGGGTCAGCATGATCGCGGTGGCGGCCACGACGCTGGCGGCTCCGATGGCGAACGCCAGGTGTGTCGCCACCGGCGCGGCACCGACGATCGGCGACAGCTTCACCAGCAGCACCCCGCCGGCGTTGACCACGCCGGCGTGCAGCAGAGCCGAAACCGGGGTCGGTGCCGCCAGGGTCGCCGGCAGCCATCGGTGCCAGGGCAGCTGCGCGCACCGCACGGCCGCGGCGACCACCAGCGAACAGGCCACCACCGTGCCCACCGCACCGCCGAGGGCCGCGTCGCCCTGGTGGCGCAGGTCGAGATCCCCCCAGACCGTGACCGCGAGGACAACCCCAGTCCACAACGCGGCGTCCCCGGCGACGACGGCACGGGTGGTGCGCCGTGCGGCATCGACGGCCGAGGGCGCCGGCCGATACATCCCCACCAGACGGCACAAGATCACCCCGGTCAGCGTCCACGCCACCGCCAGGGTGACGAGAGTCGCCGCGGTCACCATCACCGTGGTCGCGGCGGTCAGCGCCCCCGCCGCGACAGCGAAGCGGGCCGCGGCCGGATCGCCGTGCAGGTAGCGGCGGGCGAACGCCTGGACCACGGCGCTGACCGTGCACACCAGCAGCAGAACGATCGCCCCGACGTGGTCGACCACCAGCCCGGTCCAGGCTCGCCCGTCCGGGTTGGCCAGCACCATCGCCACCGGCCCGCCGACTACCACCGTCACGGCCAGCGTCCCCGCCAGCGCGGTGGCCACCAGCGCCGCACCCGCACCCAACGCGGGCGCCAAGCTTCGTAGCCGCCGGATCGACCCGGCCATGGCCGCAACAGCGGGAAGGGCCACCAAAACGAGCAGCGTCACCCCTGTCACGCCGTCGTACCTTCCTGACCCGCGCGCGCCGCCGCGCCGCGCGTCGCCGGGGCTCCGGCGAGGTCGGTGGCGCGCGGCTCAGCACCGGTGCCCGCAGCGGGCTCGGGCGGCGAACCGAGGTGTTCCAGGCAATGCGGAGGCAACGCACGCCCGTCGAAACCCCCGATCCGCACCCGGACGAACTCGTCGTGGACCACGCAGTACAGCGACCGCCCCCGTTCCAGCTCCCGGGCGATGTAGGCACCCACGCTCTGCGCGGCCCCCCGCCGCACGCCCGGCGGGCTGGTGTCGATCACCACGTCCGGCGGCGGCGAGGCCCACCGGTGCGCCCAGCGCCGCGCCACCTCATCGGCCGCGCGCTCGCCGGTCAGTACGCCCGCCATCTCGGCGTCGACCACCGCGCCCACCTCCCGCAGCAGGTTCTCCCACGGGAGCGCCATCTCCTCGTCGCCCATGACACCCACCTCCCAAGCACGCTACCAATGACCTGTGTTCTAATACGCGATATGAATCATACGACATTGATGACGTGCTTTGGCAAGCGTGACATGCGTTACCCCCGACGAGGTACAGTTGCGGCCATGCAGGAGTGGACGTTCTTGACCAATCACGCCCACGTACTGCTGTGCGTGGTGCGGGATCCACAAGTTCGGTTGCGGGATGTGGCCGAGGTGGTGGGCATCACCGAGCGGGCGGCGCAGCGCATCGTGGCCGACCTCGTCGAGGCGGGCTACCTGGAACGCACCAGGGAGGGGCGGCGCAACCGGTACCGGTTGCATCCGGATTTGCCGCTGCGGCACCCGATGGACCGTGACACCGCCATCGGGCAGCTCGTGGCCCTGCTCACCGGCATCGACGCCCGATCCGGCAACCTCGTGTAATGCTCGCCGTGCACCCCTACGCGGGCGCACCGGTCGCGATGGCCACCCGACACGGCAAGCAGCGAGCCCTCGCTGCCGCCCTGGCGCGGATCCCCGGCATGCGGCTTGTGCTCGCCCACGATGTGGACACCGATCAGCTCGGCACCTTCACCGGTGAGATCCCCCGCGCCGGGTCGGCGGCCGAGACCGCGGTCCGCAAGGCGCGCCTCGCGATCGAGTCGACCGGCCTCGGACTCGCCGTGGCCAGCGAAGGCTCCTTCGGCCCGCACCCGGTCGCGCCAATGCTGAGCGCCGGCCAGGAGATCCTCGCCTTCCTCGACACGGTGCGGGACGTCTGCATCCTGGAGCGCCGAACCACACCGACGAACTTCAGCCACACCACGACCCGCCGCCTCGACGAGGAAACCGACGCCTACCTGGCGCGCGTCGGTTTCGGTGCCCACGCGGTCATCGTCCGTCCCCACAGCCCCGCCGACGTGCGGGCTCCAGGCCCCATCTGCAAGGGCATCCAGACCCGTGCCGACCTCGATGCGGCGATCAGCCGGTGCACCGCGCACTCCACCGATGGCCTGGCGCGACTGGAGACCGACATGCGCGCGCACGTCAACCCCACCCGCATGCGGGAGATCAGCGTGCTCGCCCACCAACTCGCCTCGCGTCTGGCCACCCTGTGCCCGGCCTGCGGCACCCCCGGATTCGGCCCGGTGGACCGCGAACCTGGTCTGCCCTGCGGCACGTGTGGCGAGCCCACCCGCCTGACCCTGGCAACGATCCACGGGTGTGCCCGCTGCCCGCACCGCGGCCGCCACCCTCGCGATGACGGCCAACGACGTGCCGATCCCACGTTCTGCGAATGCTGCAACCCGTAACCCCCGGACACCACCCCCGCAGACCCACCCGGCCGGCCCCAGCCACTGCACGTCCGAAGGAGCGTCACCACGATGATCCCCCTGACCGCCGCCGCGATCGCCGCGGCCACCGACGGTCACCTCGTCCCGGGGACCGACCCGTCGCTGCTGGTGACCGCACCCGCCAGCATCGACTCCCGCCAGGTCCACCCCGGCGGCGTGTTCGCCGCCCTCCCCGGCCGGCGCACCGACGGGCACTACCACGCATCAGCGGCCCTCGCCGCGGGAGCCGCCCTGGTGCTGGCCGCACGCCCGGTGCCCGCCCCTGCCGTCCAGGTCACCGACGTGACCCGCGCGCTCGGCGACCTGGCTCGCCACGTGGCAGACCGACTGCCGGCCACCGTGATCGGCATCACCGGGTCGAACGGCAAGACCACGACCAAAGATCTCGCCACCCAGGTCCTGGCACACCACGGCCCGGTCGCCGCCACAGACCGCTCCTTCAACAACGAGCTCGGTTTTCCCCTCACTGTCCTGCGCGCCACCCCCGACACCCGCTACCTCATCCTGGAAATGGGCGCCCGGGGCCGTGGACACCTCAGCTACCTGTGCGGCCTGGTCACCCCCCACGTCGGGGTCGTGCTCAACGTCGGCACCGCCCACCTCGGTCAATACCCCGACGGGCAAACCGGGATCGCCGCGGCCAAAAGCGAACTACTGACCGGGCTCCCCTCTGCAGACCACGGTGGGCTGGCCATCCTCAACGCCGACGATCCGCTCGTCGCCGCGATGGCCCCGCTCACCCCCGCCCGCACCCGCTGGTGGAGCCAGCGCCCCCACCCCAACGGCGTATACGCCCGAGATGTGCACGTCACGCCGCGCGGCCGGGCGTGCTTCACCCTGCACACTCCCGAGGGCACGGCACCCGTCACGCTCCGCCTGACCGGCCGGCACCACGTCGGCAACGCCCTCGCCGTCGCCGCCCTCGCCCTCGGCCTCGGCCTTGACCACCACACCATCGCCGATGCCCTGAGCGCCGCTGAACCCGCCAGCGGCGGGCGCATGCAAACCATCGTGCGGGGCGACGGGGTCACGCTCCTCCACGACGCCTACAACGCCAACCCCGACTCCATGGCCGCCGCGCTGACCACCCTGAGCACCATGTCCGCCCGCCGCCGGATCGCCGTCCTCGGCGAGATGGCCGACCTCGGCGACCACGCCGCTGGCGCCCACCACCACCTCGGCGTGCTCGCCGCACGCGCCGGCCTCGACGTCCTGATCACCATCGGCACCCGGACCGCGCCTCTGATCGCCGACGCGGCCGACACCGAGCACAGCACCCTCGACATCATCGCCGTTCCCGACAGCCAGGCCGCCCACGACGTGCTAAGTCGAATCCTTCGTCCCGACGATCTCGTCCTGATCAAAGCATCCCGCGCCGCCCACCTCGAACACCTCGTCGCCGCGCTCAGCAACCGCTGAGCAGCCCGGAGTCGCGGCCGTCTGGCTGCGCGACCCGGCCGCTCGGCGGAGCCGATCCGCGATCGCCAATCCGAGCCCGTCCGGGGTAGGAACCGAGGCCACCACGACCTCGCACTCATGCCGGTCGAAGTCACGGAGGAACTCGAAAAGCCGCCGCGCGTACCGCGCACCCGAGTCCGGCACCGCGATAACGCGCTGCCCGGCACACGCACCGGCACCGCCCGCGAACTCGGGCGGCAGCAGGACGCCGACGCGCCGGCCCTGCGCTGCCAGGTACTCGGCGTGGCCGATCACCTGGCCCGGCTCGACCAGGACAACCCGTGCCCTCGGCGCGTAGTGCGACGGATGCTGGCCCGGAACGCGTACGGCACTCCTCGCCCGCACCGGCACGGAGCAACCCAGTGCGCGCTCAAGATCCTCTCGTGTCACGCCGCCTGGGCGCAGTATCGCAGGTGCGCCGGTGAGGTCGACGATCGTGGACTCGACACCCACCGCACAGGGGCCGCCGTCCAGCACGTAGTCGACGTCGGCGCCCAACCCGTCGCCAACATGAGCAGCCGCCGTGGGACTGACCGAGCCGAAACGGTTGGCCGATGGCGCCGCCACACCGCCACCGAACGCCGTGAGCAGCGCGCGGGCGACCGGATGGTCGGGCACCCGCAGCGCGACCGTCTCCAGACCGCCGGTGACCGCGCGGGGAACACGGCGGCCCCGACGAAGAACCAGGGTCACCGGGCCAGGCCAGAAACGGTCAGCGACGCGGCGCGCCGCGTCGGGCACCTCCGCGACCCAGTCGGGGAGCTGACGCGCCCCGCTGAGGTGCACGATCAGCGGGTGCGTCGAGGGCCGCCCCTTCACGGCGAAGACACGCTCCACCGCGTCGACGTTCTCCGCGTCCGCGCCGAGCCCGTACACGGTCTCGGTCGGGAACGCGACCAGCCCACCCGCGCGCAGGGTGCCAGCAGCGCGTTCCACATCGAGTCCCACGCGCTCAGGCGCGATGCCTGGTTGATCCGACATCACCCGTTCACCCCTCACCACTGCAGTCTGACACACCACCGGCTCGCGCGATCACCGTTGCCCCCGCGCCGCCGGACCCATTTCGAGACCGGATCTCGTACCCTCTCTTCCCGATCAGCACGCGCGGCGCTCAGCCCGGGCAGCACGGGTGGTCACGTCACCAGCGCTCGCACGACGGGCAGCGCCTCGCCGATCACATAGAGCGACCCGGTAACTACCGTGAGCGTGCTATCATTCGCCGCCGCCGCGCGGCGCACCGCATCACCCACATCCGCCTCGACCGCGACCGATCCTGCGCCCACCGCCCGCGCGGCGGCGGCGAGCCTGGCGAGCGGCACCGCTCGCGGTGTCCGGGGCGAGGTGCAGATCACCCAGTCACCAGCCCCGACCCCCAGGGCACTCAGAAACGCCTCCGGCGCGCGGGTCCCGGTCATACCGACCACCACGGTGCGGGAGACGCCGTCGAACCGCTCCCGCAGCGCCCGTGCCAGCGCGGTGGCCGCTTCCTCGTTGTGGGCGCCGTCCATCAGCACAGGGCCGGGGGTGTGGACAAGCTCAAAGCGGCCCGAAGCCCGCAGCGCCCCGCAGACCGCCCGCACCACCTGGTCGGCCACCGGCCGGGCCAGCCACACCTCGGCGGCGGCCAACGCCGTCGCCGCGTTCGCCGCCTGCCACGGTGCCAGCAGACGCAGGAAAACGTCGTCATAAGTCGCCCCGGGCGTGAACAGCGACACCGTCCGGCCATCCGCGACCGGCGCGTCGGCGGCCACGCCGAAGTCACGATCCACGGTCACCACGCGCGAGGGGCGGCGGCCCAGGAACGGCGGGTGCATGGCCGGGTCCGCTTCGGCTAGCACCACGGTCGCGCCCTCAGGAACCGCGCCAGCCTCAGCCACGGCGTTGTCCCACCGCGTGTCACCGAAGTACTCGACGTGGTCGACGCCCACCGACGTGACCACCACCAGGCCGGCGCCGAGCGCGGCGGTCGCGTCGCCGCTGCCACCCAGACCGGTCTCGACCACCGCGACATCAACACGTTGGTCGGCGAACCAGCCCACCGCGGCCGCGGTCATCAATTCGAACCAACTGGGCCGCCCCAGCTCTGACGCGGTGCGCTCGTCCGCCACCAGCGGGTCGAGCACCGCCGCCAACTCGTCGTCGGTGATCGTGACACCATCGATGGTGATCCGCTCCTGCGGCCGGTGCAGATGAGGACTGGTGTACAACCCGACCCGCAGTCCACTGCCCGCCAGCACCGCGGCCAGGATCCGGGCGGTCGTGCTCTTGCCGTTGGTGCCGGCCACCAGGATCACCGGCACCCGCTGCTCGGGCCGGCCGAGCGTGCGCAGCAGCCGCTCGATGACCACGGTCGTCGGGGCCTGCGACACCACCCCACCAGCAGCGACCCCCACCCCCCGCTCATGGTCGACGTGACCGTCCAGCCACTGCCATACCCCGGCGCGCCTCACGCCACCGATCCTAGATCCACCCCCGATCAACCTTGACAGCCACATTCCGGCCAGTGACACTGCGTGCAGAGGGGAGTACTTCCCTAAGTGTCTGCCTGGTCAATACGGACACCCCATGGTGTCCCCGGGCGACCGCCCTCACCAGGGTGAAGGAGACCTCGAACGTCGTCCGTGCGCGGAGGTCTTCGTGCCCTTTCATCCCGTGGTGTCGTCTCTGTCCGTGGCCGCGCCCGCCGACTCGGTGGGGTCCTCGTCGATCGGGTCGCCCTGGTTGTGGGTCGCCAGCATCGCCGTAATACTCGGCCTCCTCGTCACCGATTTCGCCGTCACCCGCCGTCCCCACGAGGTGTCGATACGGGAAGCGATTGGCTGGTCGGTGTTCTATCTCACGCTGCCCGTCCTGTTCGGGATCTGGCTGTGGGCGGTGTTCGACAGCGGGCCGGCACTGGAGTTCATCACCGGCTTCGTGGTGGAGAAGTCACTGTCGGTGGACAACCTGTTCGTGTTCATGCTGATCCTGGCCGGGTTCGCGGTCCCGTCCCCCATTCAGCAACGGGTGCTGCTGTACGGCATCGCCGGTGCCCTGGTCCTGCGGGGCATCTTCATCGCGGCGGGCGCGGCGCTGCTGCAGGCAGGCACCTGGGCGTTCCTCCTCTTCGGCCTGATCCTGCTCGTGTCCGCGGGCAAGATCCTGCACGAGGTGCACACCGGTTCGGCCTTCGCGGGCCGCGACGTATCCCAGATGCGTATCGTGCGACTGCTCCGCAGGTTCATGCCCGTCACCGACGACTACCGAGGCACCCGGCTGACCGTACGGGAGCACGGACGACGCGCGCTCACGCCGCTTGCGGTGGTGGTCGCCGCGGTGTTCGTGACCGACGTGGTGTTCGCCGTGGACTCGGTCCCCGCGGTCTACGGCATCACCGCGGACCCCTACCTGGTATTCGCCACCAACGCCTTCGCGCTGCTCGGCCTGCGCGCGCTCTACTTCGTGCTCCACGCCACGCTGGCCAAGCTCGTCTATCTCAACCACGGCCTGGCGGTCATTCTCGCGTTCATCGGTCTGAAACTGGTGTTGCACTGGGCCCACGGAATCTGGCCGGCCACCCCGCAGATCCCCACGCCGGTCTCCCTCGCTGTCATCGTGGCCATCCTCGCCGTCGTCATCGCGGCGAGCCTGCGCACCCGCCGCCGAGCCGAGCAGCACGTGATTGAGAAGGACTGACCATGTTCACCATGCTCACCGGATTCCTCATCGACATCGCTGTCACGGCACTCATTCTGCTGGCGTTGGTCATCACCTGCGCAGCGTTGGTGCCGCCCCGCCCGCCACGATGAACACACGCCGTCCCGGGTGGCGTGTCAGTGTGGGGTGCGAAGCGAGAGGGGCGCTGGTCGTCGCGAGGTCCTGTCCGCACACCGCCCGGCCACGCCACGTAGCCCTTGCCAGGGCGTGCTTGGTGGTGCTGGCGTCGGTGGCGTGAGGTTTCCTGGACCCGCGCGGTGGGGCGGCGGGTGCCTGCGCCGGATCCGGGTCGGCCAGATCGTGTTGACGACGCGGGGCTTGGTCGTTGAGGTACTCCCCCTCAACGTCGAGAATGACGAACTGTGGTTCGTTTACCAAGGGTGGCGAGTTATCCGGTGCGGCGACGACGCGGAGGAGTCGAGGCGCCGTCAGCCGAAGCATCACGAGCATCGTCAGGGGTGGCGGGACCGACGGCGGTGATGAGGTCGGCGATGCGGTGGTGGGCTTCCAGCGGGTGGCGCAGATGGCCGTCGGGGTTGATGCGGTAGTGGTTGCGGCGGCCGACTTTGGTGCGCTCGATGTAGCCGCCCTGGATGAGGTCGGTGAGGATGAGCTGGACGGCGCGGGTGGTGATGCCGACCTTCTGGGCGATGACGGGCAGGGTCTGGTGCGGGTCGGCGGCCAGGCAGAGCAGCACGTGGGCGTGGTTGCTCAGGAACATCCACGACCCTGGCGTCTGCGACGCGGCGGCGTCGGCCGGTTCCGCACCAGCATCCACCACGCCAGAATCCACCGTGCCGGAGTCGGTGGGATCCGAGCCCGCTGGGGTGGGGAGGGCGTGGTCGGGTGGGGGTTCGGCAGGCCGCATGGGGCCGACCATAAGGCATTCCTTCCACTCTCGATGCCGCTGTCGGCGCGGGGTCCGGATCGGCGGGGAGCTGCTCGACCGGGTGTGATCAGACCAGCATCGCGTCGGGCAGGGTGTGCTCGTCTGCGCGGCGGATCCGCAGCCGAGGTTGAGTGAGGCCGAGCAGGTACTGGCAGGTCGCAGGCGTGAGGAGCTCGGCGCGAGGATGGGCGGGCAACACGAGCACGTCGGCGTCGTGCACTCGGCACAGTCGCAGCAGGGCGGCGGCCACGCGCCGATGCCGGCCGCCCGGCCCGCGACGGTGATGCCACGCGGTGGTGTGGATCCGCACGCCCCGCTCGGCCAGCCCGGATGACGGGAGCCGTGACAGCGCGGGAGCGAGCGCCGCGGCGGTGACCTGCTCCCGGCGGACCTGCTGCCAGGCGATCAGCCGCGCGTTGAGCGTGAGCCCCGGCGGCGGGTGCAGCACGGCGAGCACGAGGTGGCCGTGGTCGGCGATCAGTTCGACCGCCGCGGGCAGCTCGGCGGCCGGCGCGGGATCGGTGGCGTCGACGACGCAGACGAGGGTTGTGCACTGGGCGGGCATCAGCGGACCTGCTTTCCACGGCACGGATCGAGGAGGCCGCGCGCTGGCCTCATTTCCAGATTGACGAAGTACGGTTCGCCAGTCAAGCCTTGACAGGCGAACCGTATTTCGTCATTCTGGTGGTGCGGAGGGGAGTACCCACCACGTCCGGGATCGTCATTACGGCAGTTCGATGGCTGCCCGGTCCCGGCGCCACCGGACCCAGCGCACGTGCTCTGGCGGTTGGGGAGACCTCCGGTTTCACTCGACGTGACCGGAGGTGCTTGACTGTGGTTGTTCCGTTGTGGGCGTGGGCCGCGGTGCTCGGCGTGATCCTGGTGATGCTCGCGATCGACCTGTTCGCCCACCGCCGCGCACACGTGGTCGGGGTCCGCGAGGCCGCCGCCTGGTCGGCGGTGTGGGTCGCGCTCGGCCTCGGGTTCGGCGCGATCGTGTGGTGGGCGTGGGGCAGCGAGTTCGCCGCCCAGTACTTCGCGGGCTACGTGATCGAGAAGTCCCTCGCGGTGGACAACGTGTTCGTCTTCGCGATCATCTTCGGCTACTTCGCCGTTCCCCGCGAGTACCAGCACCGCGTGCTGTTCTACGGCGTGCTCGGCGCACTGGTGTTCCGGGCGGTGTTCATCGCCGCGGGCTCGGTGCTCATCGCGTCCTTCGCCTGGATCCTGTACGTGTTCGGCGCCTTCCTGGTCGCCACCGGTGTCCGGATGGCCGTGCACCGCAACGAGACCATCGACCCCGACCGCAGCGTCGTGCTGCGCCTGTTCCGCAAGGTCATCCCCACCACCGAGGAGTACCACGGGCAGAAGTTCCTGGTGCGCCAGGCCGGGCGCTGGGTGGCCACCCCTCTGTTGGCGGTGCTGGTGCTGGTCGAGGTCACCGACATCGTCTTCGCCGTCGACTCCATCCCGGCGATCTTCGCCATCACCCAGCAGCCGTTCCTGGTGTTCACCTCCAACGCCTTCGCCATCCTGGGCCTGCGCGCCATGTACTTCCTGCTCGCCGACCTGATGCACCGCTTCATCTACCTCAAGCTAGGCCTCGCCCTGGTGCTGGTGTGGGTCGGCATCAAGATGCTGCTGCTCGACCTCTACAAGATCCCCACCTGGTTCTCGCTGGCCGTGGTCGCCCTCCTGCTCGCCGTCGCCGTCACGGCCAGCTGGATCCGCACCCGCACCACCCCGGCCACCCCAGCGGCTGCCTCTGCCGATTCGCTGGCCGGTGCGGAGCCCGACACGGTCACGACCGAGCCAGCCCAAACCGGGGCGGCCGCAGCCGAGACGGCCCCGTCCTCGCCCACTGGCCTGTCGACGCGCGACTGACGCGCGTCGACCGCCCCGGTGCCGCCCACCGCTCACTCCCCCCACCAGCGGTGGGCGGCACCACCCCACAGACCCAGCCCATCCGGAAAGGAACCCGCTCATGCGCATCTCGACTCGATGGACCTCTGTGCTGCTCGGCGTGGGCGTCGTGGCGGCGATCAGCGGCTGCGGCGCTGTCCAGCAGGCCGGCGACACCGCCGGTTCGGCCGCGGACACCGTGACCGGCGCGGTCGCCGCCGCCGAGGTGTGTAGCGACGCGCTGGCACTGGTCGCCAACCCGCCCGACCTCAGCGCACCGCAGGCCGCACTGGACCAGGCGCACACCACCGCCACCGAGCTCACCGACCTGGCCGCGACCACCAGCGACACCGACATCGGCCGCGCCATCACCGACCTGGCCGCCACCCTGCAGACGGCCACCCTGGACACCCTCACCAGTGCTCCAGCCGCCTGGCTGCAGACCAGGGCCGATCAGGCCGCCGCGCTCACCACCGCCTGCGCGCCCTGACCAAGTAGGGTCACGGGCACGACAGGAAGCAGCCCGTGATGAGCACCGTCGGCGACCCCGCTGAACGTTCGTCGGTCGTCCCTCCCTTCCAGGTGAGCGGCCCACTCGCAGGCGAGGTCAGGTTGTCGAGAGCTCCACCCCAAGCTCCTGGGCGAGGGTTTCCTGGGTGAAGCCGAGAGCCTCGCGCCGTGCTGCGAGAGCATCTCGTCGTATCGCCATAATCACTCCCAGATTCGCTAGCGCACCCACGCTACCCGGCGTTGATCGGACCTGATCAGCGGCCATGTCAACGACGAAACGGCGGACGTTCACGTCCGGACGTGCGACCCAGACCGCCCATGAAAACGCCAGAGCGGGATGGTGCTTGGGACGATCTGTGCTTGTCCGCAGGGGCCGCCACCAACTAAAGCTGTCGACGGCGCGTGAAAACTGACCCCGGCGTGGCGCCTAACCCAGGTGCCGCCAGGGGGTCAAGATTCGCCCGCCGTTGACACTAAAGCCCCGCCCGACAGGATCAGCGCGCCTCGACCGCGTGCTCTGCCGCGAGCCTGCGCACATACGCGCGGATTCGGTCGCGATCCTCGGGGAACACGCTCTCCCACGATTCGTCCAGGTCGACCCACTTCGGCGGCTGTCCCTTCTCCCCGCCGAGTGGCGCGTCGCGGTTGATGACGGCTCCGTAGGACAGGCTCAGCGTTGGCGTCCAGTCGGCGCGGAAAGAGCGGACAGCGACGGCCGCCGGCACTGACAGCAGCTCGCCCAGCAGGCCGGTCTCCTCCAAGAGTTCACGGGCTGCTGCGGCTCGAGGCGTCTCGCCTGGCTCGACGGTTCCGCCGGGCGTTAGGAACAGTTGGCGGTCTCACTCTTCTGCTGTCTCAACTGGCGCGCACGTCGAGGGCTAGGGCGTGTCGTGCGTCACGAACGCGGAGGGGAGTCTGATGTAGGTAGGGCTTCTTGATGCGGTGCTGCACGGGAGATGAAGGTTGTGGCCCTTCGGGATCGCTCTGCGGAGGGAGGTCTCAAACCGCCTCATGCTGCGTTGGCTGAAGACCGTCGTGGTGAGCGATGAGGAAAAGGCGCACGTGATGTGCCAGGTGGGGGCCAGGAAGACGATCGCTGTTGAAGCGTCGAAACCTAGACAGATGGCATCGAAACCGGGGAGTGACACGGTTCCCGGGATGAGCCTGGCGGGTGTCCGCTGACTGGTCAGGCGGTGTCCGGCGTGAAGGTGACGTGAGCCTGGTCTGCGGCTTCCGTGTGGAACGTGAGAAGGCGCGCCGTGATACTGCCGGTCCCAGCCAGGGGTGGGTGAGAGGGAGTGCTCCAAGCGGCCGAAACCGTGAGGAGTCGAGTACCGATGCGCGGCGCGCTGGCGGACCCGCTCGTAGTAGCTGTGAGGCCCTTGTAATGGGGGCGGAGCCAAGGGGCGGGGTCGTCTGTGACTGGGTTCGTTCGATCAACCAGGCCATGGGTCTGGGAGGAGTCGCGTGGACGAGTTGAAGTCGTCTGGCAAGTCGTTCGAGATTTCGAAGTGGGAGGTCTGGGAGGCCTATCAGCAGGTGAAGGGCAATCAGGGCGCCGCGGGGGTGGACGGGGTGTCCATCGCGGAGTTCGAGACCAACCTGAAGAACAACCTGTATCGGGTCTGGAATCGGATGTCGTCGGGGACCTGGTTCCCGCCGGCGGTGCGTGCGGTGGAGATCCCCAAACCGCATGGCGGCGGGACGAGGATGCTGGGCATACCTTGTGTCGCTGACCGGGTGGCGCAGACGGTGGTGGCTCGGCGTCTGGAAGCGGTCGTGGAGCCGGTGTTCCACGAGGACTCTTTCGGATACCGGCCCGGTCGCTCTGCGTTGGAGGCGGTCCAGCGGTGCCGGGAACGCTGTTGGAGACGCGGCTGGGTCGTGGACTTGGATGTCGCGAAGTTCTTCGACAGCGTGCCCTGGGACCTGATCATCAAAGCGGTGGAAGCACACACCGACGTTCCGTGGGTGGTTCTGTATGTGAAGCGGTGGCTTGCCGCGCCCGTGCGGATGCCCGACGGGACGGTTGCTGAACGGGATCGGGGAACCCCGCAGGGATCACCGATCTCGCCCGTGCTCGCGAACCTGTTCATGCACTACGCGTTCGACGTCTGGTTGGAGCGGGAGTTTCCGGCCGTGCAGTTCGAACGCTACGCGGACGACGCGGTGCTGCACTGCGTCTCCGAACGGCAGGCCCACCGGGTCTTGTCCGCGCTGCGTGAACGGATGGCCGAGGTCGGGTTGCGGCTGCATCCCGACAAGACCCGGATCGTGTACTGCAAGGACGGCGCGAGACGTGGCTCGTACGAACACACCTCGTTCACCTTCCTGGGGTTCACGTTCCGGGCGCGGGACGCGCGGGCGAAGGATGGCAGGCGCTTCCTGTCGTTCCTGCCCGCGATCAGCAAAGACGCTCTGAAGAAGATCAGTGGTGTGGTCCGCTCCTGGCGGCTGCACCGCAGGGTCAACCTCACCTTCGCCGAACTCGCCACAATGATCAACCCGATCGTGGCGGGTTGGATGCAGTACTACGGGCGTTTCCGCCGGTCAGCGCTGTATCCACTCCTAGCGCGCATCAACGCCTACCTGGTGCGATGGATCCGCAAGAAGTACCGACGACTCCAGGCACTCCGCACAGCCCAACGCAAACTCGTGGAGATCACCCACCGGTATCCCCGCATGTTCGCGCACTGGCGCTGGGTGCCCTGGACCGCCAGATGATCAAGACGACAAGAGCCGGATGAATCGAGAGGTTCACGTCCGGATCTGTGGGGGCCGGGAGGGGCAGTTCCTCCCGGCTACCCGACTGACAATGTCTTGGTCCAAGTGATGACGGCGTGGAGAACGACCGCGCAGCGATAGACGATGGCGAGTTTGTCGTAGCGAGTTGCCAGGCCACGCCATTGTTTGAGCAGGGCGATGCGCCGTTCGACAACGTTGCGGCCGCGATAATCGACCGCGTCGAGGGTGGGCGGACGGCCGCCGCGGGAACCGCGGCGGGTGCGGTGCCCGGCCTGGTCGGCCGGCTCGGGGATCACCGCCGTGATGCCGCGATCGCGCAAATGCCCCCGGATCGCTCTCGAGGAATAAGCCTTGTCGCCGCGGACACGGTCGGGCCGGGTCCGAGCTCGACCACGTCCGAGGCGAGCGACACGCAGTTGCCGCATCAGATGCGGAAACATCGGCGCGTCCCCGGCCTGGCCGGGCCCGACTAACGTCACCAGCGGGCGGCCGTTCCCGTCGACGAGATGGTGCACTTTGGTGCTCCAGCCGCCACGAGAGCGGCCGATCGCGTGATCAGGCGGCTCGTTGTGCAGATCCGTGTAGTTCGACCCAGCCCCCTGTGGGGCGGGTGATGTTGGTGGCGTGCTGATGCGCACGCGCGATCGTGGAATCCACCGACACCGACCACTCCACCAGGCCGGCCGAGTCCGCAGCAGTCAGCAGACGTTGCAACACGGTGTCCCAGGTGCCGTCACCGGCCATCCGGCGGTGCCAGGTCCAGATCGTCTGCCACGGGCCGAATACCGCAGGCACATCCCGCCACGCGATCCCGCACCGATACCGGTAAATGATCCCTTCGACCATCGACCTCGCATCCGAGAACGGTCGGCCCTGCTTGCCGGTACGCACCGGAAGCAGGTCCTCGATCAACGCCCACTGATCATCTGAAAGCAACTGGAACCGCGACACCCGAACAGCATCTCAACCACCCGCCAACACCATTGTCAGACACGCCCTAGCTGCGGCGTCGACATCATCTCTTCGGTCCGTGCAGGACGCGTTTGGTCTTGGGCAATTCGATGTGCGGGCTGACGCTGCTTCGTTCAGCGCGTGAATTTCGCTGGCGCCGTTGGTCATGAGCGGGCGCCGCTCGCGCAGGCGGCCCATCCAGACGTCGCCTTACTATGGATGCCCGAGGAAACATCCGTCGCCAGCCGCCATCGGCTTGCCGATGCATTGGCCCGGTTCGACTTCGGTCGTGGGCGCCGGACGGTCGGAGGGGGCATTATTCGCAGGGAGGGAGTGTGATGTCGATGGCCGCCGCACCAGTCCGCCGGGTGCTGGTCGCCACCGATTTGTCTGAGCAGGCGGGCTTGGCTGTGCGGAGGGCCGCGCAGCTGGCCGCCGAACGCGACGCCCGGCTGAGCGCCGTCAATGTGCAGCCGGCCGGGTTGAACGAGGAGCTGAGCGAGTTCGCCCACGCCCGCCTGCGCTCACACCTCGACCGGTTCATCACCTCCACGGTCACGGAGGCCGTCGTCCGCCACGGTCACGTGGCTTACGAGATCCTCGCTGAGGTCACTGATCGCGACGCGGACCTGCTGGTCGTCGGCGCGCATGGCGGCCACCGGCTGACCAGCCCGGTCCTGGGCAGCACTCCCGGCAACCTGGTGCGGGCGAGCCCGGTTCCGGTTCTGGTGGTCAAGAGTCCACCCGATGGGGAGTACCGCACGGTCGTGCTCGCCGTCGATAGCACAGCTGTCTCGGCAACGGCGGCGCACACGGCGGGCGCGCTCACGCCGTACGCGGACCACATCGTCGTGCACTTTGCCGTAGTTGTCGGCGAGACGTTGATGCGCATGCACGGCGCCAGCGAGCAACACTTGGCCGAGTTGCGCGAGGTGAGCACCGAGCAGGTTCGCGTCGATATCGAGCGCGTGGCCGCCGAGCTGACGCCCGCTGCGTCGCGGGTGGTGATCGCGTCCGGGCGTCCGCAGACGCGTTTGCCAGAGCTGAGCCGCCACCACGCCGCCGATCTGGTCGCCGTCGGTACCGGCGCCCGCTCGTCGCTGGGCTACACCCTGCTCGGCAGCGTTGCCCAGCACGTGTTGCGGGACGCGTCATCGGATGTGCTCGTCGTGCCGGCCCGGAAGGACTGACCTGGAGCTGTACGTGTTCCCGCGATATTGCGATCATCCTGGCCATCGCCGCCTGTGTGGGCGTTGCCTGATCGCCGCTTATTCTCCGCGGGCCCAGGTAGTGACGAGTTTGGAGGCGTCGGGTTGGCGGGGGATCGCGACGATGACGAGGTCGCCGTCTCGGAGCCGGGTGCGTGGGGTGGGGATCAGTGTTCGTTTGCCGCGCATGATGGCGGTGATGAGTCCGTGGGGTGGGGTGATGTCTTTGAGTTGTTTGCCGGCGATGTGTAGGTCGGGGGTGACGCGGACTTCGATGAGTTCGGTGTTGATGTCGCCGATGGGGACATCCTCGGCCACCGAGGTTGTTGTAGGGGACTCGCCGCGCAGCCCGAGCCAGCCCGCGACGGTGCTGATGCTGACTCCCTGCACGGCCGCGGAGACCAGGACCACGAAGAAGACCATGTTGAAGATGAACGGGCCGTCAGGGTGGCCGGCGACGAAGGGGAACGTGGCGAGCACGATCGGCACCGCGCCGCGGAGCCCGACCCAGCTGGTGAACAGCAGTTCCTGCCATCGGTACCGCAGCCAACCCAGGGTAAGCAGGACCGCGATCGGGCGGGCCACGAACACAAGCACGAAAACCACGGCCAGTCCGGGAACCACGACCGACGGCAGTTGTGAGGGGAAGACCAGCACGCCGAGCATGAGGAACAGCCCGACTTCGGCGGTGCTGGACAGTCCTTGGTGGAAGGTGCGGATCCCGCGGCGGTGCAGCGGTACCCTGGCGCCGACCACCAGCCCCGTGACGTAGACGGCGAGGAAGCCGGAGGCGCCCACCGCCGCGGCGGCACCGTAGGACAGTCCGGCGACGCCGAGCGCGAGGACCGGATAGGCGCCTTCGGGGCCGAGGTTGGGGCGCATGAGCATCCAAGTGCCGGCGAGGCCGGCCAGTGCGCCGACACCGAGGCCACCGCCCAGTTGCAGCAGCGCGAACGTGACCCAGTCGCCGATTCCGGGATCGGCACGCCAGGTCTCGATCAACCCGATCGTGAGCATGATCGCGATCGGGTCGTTCGCGCCTGATTCGACCTCCAGTAACGAGGCCAGCTTGCGCGGCAGCGGGGCCCGGCGCAACATCGCGAAGACCGCAGCGGCGTCGGTCGAGGCCACCACCGCGCCGATCAGGAACGCGGTCAACAGTTCCACATCGAGCAGGAGATACGCACCGCCACCCACCACGCCCGCGGTGATGAGCACGCCGACGGTGGCCAGCAGTGAGCCAGGCAGCGCTGCCTGCCGCAGATCACCGGGTTTGGTGGTCAGCCCACCCTCATACAGGATCAACAACAGCGCTATGGTCCCCCCGATCTGGGCGACACGCGGGTCGGACAGACTGACCAACGCGAGCCCGTCGTCGCCGATGACCATGCCCAGCACGAGGAACAGCAACAGACCGGGCAAGCGCAGCCGGTTGGCGAATCCGGCCGCGAGAACACCACCCACCAACAGCACCGCAACCAGCAGGATCCACCAGTCGGCAGGTAATTGAATGCTCATAGCTCCACGGTTTCCGGTGTCCACGTACGGTCACGACCCTACCCAACACACCAGGTCGAATCGGGCAAATGGTGCAGGTCGGAGGCTGTGATGGCGGACGATAAGCATGTCGTCTCCCGTGTGCTGGTGCCATTGGACGGCACCGACGAGGCGCAGCGGGCACTCCTGCCCGCACTGCGGGTTGCCCAGACGCTGGATTGCCCCATAGAGCTGGTCACCGTCTACGACCCGGTCAACGGACGCTGGGCCCGTGACCTCGACGACATCGCCGAGCTGTTGCCCTACGACCAGGTCGAGGTCGCTGTCGTCGGCGCCGGATGGCCGGGCGAGGTGATCGCCGACATGGCCGGCGAGAACCCCGGAACCCTGATCTGCATGTCGGCGCAACACCGCGACGAGGTTGATCGTCTCGTCCTCGGCAGCGTCTCCGCGCATCTGCTGCGCACCAGCCGTGCGCCGACCCTGGTGGTCGGTCCCGGCTACGAGCTTTCGCGACTGCCCCGCCGCTATGAACGTCTCGTGGTCTGTCTCGATGGCTCCGACCGTGCCGAAACAGCCCTCGCCGTCGCCACCACGTGGGCCCGCCTCTTCGCTACCGAGGTCGAGCTCGTGCACGTCGCGTTTCCGAGAGAAACCCCGGGAAACCTGGAAGCTCTCGGAGCGGGCCTGTCCCGAGCTGCCGACGCACTGGCCGATGACGGTGTTCAGGCCAGTGCCACCCTGCTCACCGGCGACCACCCCGCCGCCAGTATCGCCGAGCTGCTCCAGTCCCGCCCGGCCGCACTCGCGATCACCGCCACACACGGCCGTACCGGGCTCACCCGACTCCTGCTGGGCAGCGTCACCACTGAACTGCTCACGCGCAGTCCCACCCCCGTCCTGGTCGCTCCCGTCACCTGAACGCATCTCCCCAGGGCAGCGGTGATCAACATGTCCGATGCCCGTGTCAGTCGTACCCTGAAAGGTGGCTTCAACCGGCGATCGGGACCGGAGGAGGTCGCCCGGCATGCCCGATACCTCCATGTACCTGTTGCGGCTCGCCCGGCGTCTCCGCCCGGGGCGAAGCCCTGTGGCGCGAGGCTCCGACCGAATCGAGGCCGCTGCTCTCGTGATCGTTGTGCTGCTGTCGCTGCTGACCATCCCCGTTGTCGTTACTCACGGGCAGCGCAGCTACGCACACAACCGCCAGATCGCCGAGGAAGCGATGGCCAGCCGGTACGAAACCACGGCCACCCTGCTCGCCGACGCCCCATCGAGACCCCGAGCTGGGCGCGGGCCAGTCAGTGAGAACGGCACGCGCGCGCAGGCCCGGTGGACCACATCCGAGGGCATCGAGCTCACGGGGGCTGTCCCGGCCAGTTCCGGGATGTCCGCGGGCAGCGAGGTACCGATCTGGATTGACACTGCTGGCGAGGTGACGTCGTCACCCGCCACGCCGCAGGACGCCGCCGGTCATGCCGCAGCCACCGCCATCGCTACCTGGCTGATTGTGGTCGGCGCGTTGTCGGCCGCCTTCTGGCTCCTGCGGGCAGGACTTGACCAGCATCGCTACGCCCACTGGGCACACGAGTGGGCACGCCTGAACACCGGCCACGGCCCGCCCTGAACGCCCCAACCGCGACGACGGCGCGCGGGCCGCGTCTAACCCCAGGACAAGGTCGTGTACCAGAACGTCAGCACCGCACCCGGCCCGAGCAACACACAGAGACCAATACCGCCGTAAAACGGCTTGTCCTTCACGAGCATCGCCACCATCAGCACGGCCGCGGCCACGAGCGAAATGATCAACAGTGCCAGCACGACAACAGACATGTTTCGGTCCTCCAGGAACCAGGGGTAGAGCCGGATAACGCCGCCATCCGCCCAGCACATGGCGGGCTGAACGCACCCAGGACAGTGGTTAAGAGAATTACGGGATCACCGGCCCGCTCTCGATGGGGCCAGGCAGCACAGTCACGTCGCAGAATGCGCGCAGCAGCGACGTGAACAGCGTCAGGCTTGGATCGTTCCGTTCACGCGGACCGGGGGCGCCCGACACGATTGCCGTGTCGACGCCGCAGCCGCTATCCCTCCAGCGCCGACCTTGCCGGCCGAGCATCGCTGCAGGGAGCATCCACGGTTCGTGCCCGGGCCCACAGCCCAGCAGGTCTCCGGTAGCGCCGTGGCCAGCACATGTCGCGCCGCCTCCGACAGGTGCGGCCGGTCATGAAGACCTTTGTCCGGCGACGGCACAGGCGACGCGGATTCGCCAATCACCGACACCGGGTGCTGCCCGGCAAACCCGCCGTCGGTGCTGTGCGCTGGAGCCGCACTCATCCCGAGCAGCATCACCAGCAGAGCAAGCACGAGCCCGAATCGGCCCATCCTCGCCCGTGCCTGCACCCGACCGGCTCCTCAACAACGAAACATCCTTGGCCGACACACCCTACGGGCAACGTCAGAAAAGTCGAGGCGCACCCTCACAGGCTGGTCCAGAAACATCCGGCGGAGCCTCACAGCTCAGCCTAGCGCCGCGCCACAGACACAGACCGGCCCGCGGCCCAGCGTGCGTAGACCGACATCGTGACGGTCAGCGTCACCGCCGACAGCAACGGCACCAGAACCGGCGCCAGCGGCAGGACATCATAGAGCCCGACCACACCGCCTGAAACCACCGCCGCGGCGAGAATGGCGACAAGTGCCGCCGACCACCGGTACCGTGCGACCGCGAAGGCCACGACCCCCGCCATCGGGACAGTCAGAACAACAACCGCGGACAGCACCCACGACGCCCACACCACCCAGACCACAGTGAGCCCGCTGCTCACGAGGATCGCCACCGACACCAGAAGCAGGGCTGTGTGCGGCAGGACTGTATCGCGGGCACGTCGGAGCCGCGGCACCGTCACCAGCACAACAAGGTGCGCGACGACCCACCCCCCAATCGGCAGCAGCAACGCAACCGATGATGAAGGCCTGCAAGACCACAGGATCGACCCAGAGGTGTCGGTGCATTCAGCTGTCGCGGACGACAGAATGACCATCGTCGTCACCGCCACGGTCAGCGCCCCCATCACCGCGGCTCCGGCCACCACCGTCAGCCCACCGCGGCCATCTGGCAGCTGCGACGCGCCCTTCTCGCTCTGGCCGTCCTCCATGTCGTCATCGTCGCATCTCACCGTCATGCACGCCGCGGACAACCTCGGCACCGCCGCCACCGACAACCCGAGTTGGGCAGCGCCCGCGGCGACCAGCACGTACGGTGCGCCTCGTCTCGATGCTCGACAAGATTGAAAGGCCGCCGACCACCAGGACGAGCCGATGGTCTATCGCCCCGGCGGCATCCCACGAGTGCCCGACTACTGCGCTGATGCCCCTGCCTGGGCGTAGCGTCGGATTCTTGTGATGTCCTCGGGAAAGGCGCCTGTCCAGTCCTGCGCTAATGGGTTCCATGCTGCGGATTGATGACGTTCGCCGTTCAGGGGAAGCGAGGGGTCGACAACGGCGGCATAGGTCAGCCCGAGCGTGGGTGTCCAATCCGAGCGGTAGGAACGGACGGTCACCGCAGCAGGGAGTTCGAGGAGGTCGGCGGCCATCCCCGTTTCCTCCTCCAGCTCACGGCGCGCTGCCTGTCGAGGTGTCTCTCCTCGTTCGACCATTCCTCCAGGGACAACCCAGCCCCGCCACCGGTGGCGGACAAGAAGGATGTGCTGGAAGGTGCTGTCAAAGGCCCAGACGTCGGCGGCAAAAGGGGCCATGGGGCCGTGGCACGCGTTCTTCAGCCACATTCGTGCGTCGTCGAACTCGAACTCCGCGAGACCGGCGTCGACGATGGCCGCGTGCAGTGTGTCCGGACCAGGGGCGTGAGGGGTCACCGATCCAGGCTAGAGCGGGCGGGTTTGCCGATGACCTCGTGCACGCTCGATGCCACGAACAGGTGAAGATTCGGACCTGGCTGCTCTGGTATCCATTGAGGTCACTGGAGGTTGTTTGTCAAGCCTCTTCCTCAGCGTCAGGTTCTCGTGGTAGAGGTCGGCGGTCACGCTAGCGAGCGCATCGAGCTTCCCCTGCAGTTCGGTGACGGCCCGCTTTTCGGCGCGTAGCGCGGCTGTGAGTGCCTCGATCTTCTCGTCCCGACGAACCTCACCGGTGGAGCGCAGGACCGGCCGGGCAACTCGGGTGTCCCACTCGGCCAGAATCTCGCCAGCACGGTGAACGGTGGCATGGCTGACGCCCGCTTCGCGGGCCAGATTTTCTTTGGTCAGTGCGCCGTCTGTGTGGATCGGAACTCCGTCGAGCAGTCGTTGTATCGCTGCTCGGAGCTTGGTCTCGGTCGGGGGCGAGACGGCCATCAGGGGCGCTCCTTGGTCAGCCAGGTACCGGTGATCAGCCGGACTTCGGACAGGCGGTTCTCGAGGGCTGCGCGGCGGGGTGTGGCCAGCCGCGGGTCGCGGAGCATGCGCGTCAGATCGGCGTCCTCGGCGAGCCAGACTGGGCCGTGCTTGTCCTGGTCTACTGCCGAGTTTCGACACCGTGCGGGCTGGCAGGCTCCCAGGACGGGCGTTTTCCCTCGCTGCCCTTCGGGTAGCGAGTTCTGGCATTCCGCCTGAGCGGGGTCCCAGAGACAGTGGTTGACCGTGCCGAAATGCAGGTCAGCAAACTCATCCCGTAACAGCAGGACCTCGATTTGCTCGTCAGCGAGTTGAGCTCGCAGAGCTGGGGCTCTGTTCATCGTCGCAATCACGTTGTCGAGGCCGGAGTGGAGCTTGGCCGCTGCGGGACCGACTGCGACGTCGGTGCCGGACCGGCGGGATTTGAGGAGTTCGACGAGTCGCCCAGCGGCGGCGAGTTCGAGCTGGTTGTCGAACTCCTTGGCCCAGTGGGTATCCATGCGGGAGTAGCCCTGGGTGATTCGGTTGGCCAAGGTACGACGGGCCAGGTGCTTGAGTTGATGGCCGAGGGCGATCTCGGAGTCGGGCTCTTGACTGCAGATGATCGACATGGTTCTTCGGAACATATGCGGACGGATGCGGCCGGCCGGGATCTCTTCCAAACCCGTTCGTTCGAGGGAAGCGTTGACTCCCGCGACGAAGAAGTCGATCTCGCCGGCGGCATCGATTCCGCGCACCGTGTCCTCGTTGTGAGCGGTCACCCTGGGCGGATCGAGAGCGACGAACAGGTGAGTGTGATGCCAGGACAACCGGTCAAGAACTGCCAGAGTTTCGACGACCGGCGCGCTGATCCACCAGTTGAGTTCCGGTTGCGCCGGGTCGTGCTTGAGCTTTCGGGACTTGACTGCGGGCGCTCCGTAATAGGCAGTGAGGGATCCGCGCTCGATTTCCTGGATCTCTGAGTCCCGCATCATCGTCAGTCCTGCCATGAACACATAACATGCCGCCCTGACCATGCGGATTTCGTCCGCGAGTTCCTCGACGCTGATCTGGCCGCGCCACGGCCGCGTGGTTCCGTCCTGACGGGTGACTGAGGTGAAGTCCTTGCAGGGCATCGGAAGTGAGCGGGTTGTCATGGTTCCGGCGAGCTTCTGTACCCGCCCGGCCGCGGCAGCGTCCTCGACCTTCTGTCTGCGCGCGGCGCTAGTCACGGAGCGCTGTGTAAAGGGTGCTGTGCCCGCGGTGCCGTAGATCAGTGCTTCCAGTGCAGTCCAAATGATCGTTCCAGGTTCGAGGTCGGAGCGCGGCGCACGTGGCTGCTTGGTGCGGATTGGGATCAGGTTGTCGGGATTGGTAAGCCAGTCGTCGAGAACCTGATCGAGTGCAGCTGTGCTTCGGCCGAGGTAAATGGCGGGATGGTTGACCACGTCGGTCCGGGCCCGCATCTCTGACCAGGAGTAGGCCTGTACCTGCCCCCGTTCCACGGCTCGAAGGACGGCGTCTCGCCGGCGCTGCGCCGCTCCCTTCCTTGTGGTCTGGAAGAGCCCCGTGTTGGTGCCGCCTGTGATCGTCAGCGCGAGATGATGCCAGATCGGCTCCCCAGCCGACTTCGTCTGGTGGTCGTACTTGTGGACTGGAACGAGGTTGTCGGGGTTCGCGAGCCAGTTGTCCACCAGCTCGTCGTTTCCCGCCGGAGTGCGGAAGGCCGGTCGACGTTCAGGGCTGTCGCCAGGATCTGGTTGCTGCGCCAGCTGATCGCGTAGGTCGAGGATGTGCGGCGAGAACTCGTGGATGTAGGCCCATGCGGCCCGCAGAAGCGGCCACCACGTTGATGGCGGTATGGATGCCGTCGACGGAGTATCGCTGCGGTGCCTGATCTCCCGGAAAGTATCGGTGTTCCACAGCCCTTGAGCCATGCCGCCGTGAGTGAGTACCGGCGCGAGCGTCGAGAGCCAGCTCAGCGCCGTCGCGTCGGGTTTGAGCGCGTTCGCCCTGGCGGTGATGTGTTCCACGAATCCGGCCCAGTCTTCTTCGCGCCAGGCCGCGATGTCGGCGGGCATGTCGTTGGCCAACGCCCAGGCAGCGAGTTTGCCCAGTGTGTAGGCGCATTGCCGGACCGTGCTGTGCGCCGCCGGCTCGGCGACAAGAGCGATCCCCGCGTCCCGAATGACTTTGTGCGTGGGGTTGAGCATGCTGAAGCAGATTTCCCGGATCCGCAGGTTCCAGACGGAATCGATCACCGTGAAGTTGACCTTCCACGCCGCCGGGCGGACGTTGCTCGGACGGCGAATACACCCGAAACTCCAGGACCTGCTCTCGCCGAACTCGGGAATAGGGACGCCTTCCACGAGCGGGTGGCCGGATCCGAAGACCGCCTCATCAGCGGAAACAAGGGTGGAAGTCACTGCCGTCGGCTGGGGCGTCGTGCTCACCGGTCATACTCCGTCCTCATACCCAGCGGCAGGTCCAGCCGCAGCCCCTGGTCGCCTATCGCTTCGTGGGCGTCGTGGAGCTGCTGTGCTGAGCATTCCGCGAACACCTCGGCCAGGGCTGTGGCCTGGGTCCCCCAGATTGCCGTCCAGCGGATCGGGTCCAGGGCGTCGCGCATCCGCTCGATGTGGGCTGCCAGCAGCAGCAGCCTCGGCAGCTGCGAGATGAATACGACGGCGTTGCGGCAGATCATGCACATCGCCGGGGCGACGTGGCAGGGCTTCCCGCCAGGGGTGAATGGCGAATCGTAGGGATCACGGCAGTGAGTCAGGCCCATGTCGTACTCCCCGGCGCGCATCGCGGCGGCGTGTTCCACAGTCATCCCCGCGGCCTCGGCGACCTCGGGTTCGGCCAATCGATGCTCTGCTTGAGTGTCGAGGAGCATCGGCTTGGTCGTGATCGTGTGGAAGACGCGTTCTTGTGCGCGGTTGATGGATCGTCCGGCGAGTGTTAGCGCCGTCGTTCCGTGGGCGTAATGGTGACGGAAGACCTCGATGTGATGGTCGTCCGCCGCCACATCGGTGAGGGTTCCGCCGAGGGCGGCCACACGGGCGGTTTTCACGGTCTTGCGGAGCCTTCGGGCGTAGTGCGGCTGAGAGATCGCCATAGCGGGTGTGCCGTCGTCGTTGCGATGCCAGCTGATCCACGCGCTGAACCCGTTGTGGTCCTCAGTCCATGTGGCGACTCTGGCCCGCATAGTGGTCCTGGGACGGCCCGCTTCGACCGCGAGGAACAGCACGTCCTCGGAGTCGAACGATTCGCGTGCCTGCCAGGTGACCTCCATCAACCGCCGTAGGAGCCCACCGACATCCCACCTGCCGACGGCAAGATACACCTCGCTTCCGGTGTCCCCATCCAGATCCGCGACATCGCCTGTGCTGGCCTTGCTATCAGGAAGGTCCGGGTGGAAATCAGCCCGGATGCGATTCGCGCGGAGTTTGGTCTGCCGCACTCGCACGCCCGCGTCAGAGAACTCCAGGTCCGCCATACGCAGGTCGAGGAGTTCCTCGGGGGTGCAGTCGGCCATGCCCAGCAGCAGGAGTACCCGGAAGGGCTGCAGGTCCTGCTCGGACGGGAACAGCAACCGGTTGATCGCTTTCAAGCAGGCATAGACTCCACGTTCCCTGCCAGGCGGGTTCGCTTCGATAACGTCCTTGATCGGCTGCGACCACGATGACGAATTCATGGGCAGGTGCTCGAGGAGATCTGTGGTCGTCAGAAGGCGATGCTTGGCGGCCCAGACCAGGTTGGCGAGGTCATGCCAGCCTTCGCGGCGGGGGTCAGCTCCGGATCTCAGCAGATGCTGCCCCCGAGTGAGGCGTTTCTCCAGTGCCCGGACGTCGGCCCTTGCGGCCTCCTGCAGTGCCAACCGTTCCTCGTTGGAGTATTCGTCAAGGACCGCGTTGGGGCGGCGCTTGTATGTCGGAGGCCCCGCCGCGCGACGACGAAGGGTCTCCGGAACATTCGGGTCGCGCTCCGCACGCATATCGATCAGCGCCAGCACAGCCGCGGCCTTGCGGTAGGGCTCCGCTGATCGCAGCCCGTGCCGCCTCCGCAGATCTGCCTCCCAGCAGAAGAGGGCTTCGATCAGATCGATTTTCATCCCGGCCAAACGCGCCTCTGCAGGCTCGCACCCGACGGTCGGCAAGTGTTCATCGAGGAACGTTCCCAGCTCCCGCACGGCCGTGAAATAGCAATCGGGCTTGCGCAGCGAGACCCGATGGGCGTACGCCACAGCCTCGTCCGCCAGCTCCGCGACCAGGACGGAACATCGGAACAGGGAGGGGGCGATACTCAACCGCACCGTTCGCCCTCGCCGTTCCCGGACTATAACCCGGTCCCCGATCCTATCGGAGTTGGCGGGTTTCACTTCTGGCACCACCATCGTACGTGGGCGCGAAGCACGTTCGCCTCTGCGGGCCATCACAGGACCGCGCGTTCCGCGGCAAGAGCCGCGTACTCCGCGTAGGTCTTGTCTGATTCATTCCACTCGGCAATAGCTTGGGCCACAAGAACGTTGGTGTTCCGGACGTAACGCAAATACTTCATCGTCGACCCAGGATTCAGATGTCCGAGTAGCCGCTGCAAGATCAACTGCGGATTGCGGCAGATGTGGTCGGCCAGGTAAGCATTGTGCCCACCGTTGAGTCTGCGGTCCGTCTCCTGTGCAATCACCAACTGGGTGAGCTGCTCCAACATGTAAACCGAGAACGTGTGCCGTAGATCGTGGATTCTGAACCTGCGCGGCATCACCATATCGACACCGTTTTCAGCTGCAATCCGAAGAGATCTGGCGTGCGCATCATCGAAGATCTGTTCCCACCGTTGCTTACTGAGCATCCGGCCACCACGGCCGACGAACAACGCCATCGGCTCCAGACCGCAAGGCCCTTCGGTCACCGCGATTCTCCGCAGCTCCGCGGTCATCTTCTCGATCGAGAACGTCCGGCGTCTCCCATGCAGCCGCCCGCTGACCTTCATCTGCCGCTCGTCGATATCGGTGACGACGAACAGCTCGGCTCTGCGCCTGGTCAACGCCGGTGCCGCCCTGCGAATCGTGGCGGCCCGCTCGGTGCGCCGGTAAAGGTCGAGCTCTTTCATCACGGAATGCTGGATCGTCACATCGCGGGGCAGGCTGTACTTCGCGATCATCTCCAGCCGTACGTCGACCGGCAGGCAGTCACGACGCGGGAGTCCGACCTCGATGTCCAGTAGCGAGGTGAATTCCCTCAAGCGCATCCCTGTCGTCACCGCGAGCTCCGCTGCCGCCGCGTTCCTGAGCGGAGCCGAACCTCGGAACGACAGGTCGACCCGGTCTGCTGGAAGCATTCCCCGCAAGCCGACCTGCTTGAGGAATCGCCACTGCCGGTGGGTCAGATGGCGAATGTCCAGATCCGATACCGCACCCCAGGCCAGGACGTCCCGGCCGTTGCGCAGCCGGCGATAAGGCTTGCGGTCCAGCCACTGGGCCTCGACCGCCCACTCATAGAAGTTGTTGATCAGCGCTCGTCGGCGCTTCCAGGTCGCCGGCGCGTTCGGCTTGTCCTGTAGCTCGGTCCGCTCAGCGCGGTAGGCGATCAGGTTTTCCTCAGTCGCCGACAGGACGTCAGTCGACGGTTCCAGCTGAGCCAGGAAGTCGACGAGGTCGAGCAGGTCGTAGGTGTAATCGGACAACGTCTTAGGTTGGTGAGTCTTGGCCATTTCGAACATGAACGAACACAGTGGCTCGACCGGCCGCATATCCCGTCCGAGGAAGAACGGAGTCCCATCCTGCGGCGAACCCTTCCGCCGCAGGACAGTGAGACCGTCAACGCCAAGACCAGGCACGGGCTCAAAATATCGACGGACCTTGTCCCTCGACACGAAGAAGTGATCCATCGTTCGCCCCTCAGTGAGAGCTATACGGCTCCCAGAACCTAGCGGGCACGAATCAAAGGCGACAGAGCGGTACGAACGCCACGGAACGGTGAGACAGGCTCAAATACTTGCCATAACAGGCGGTACCCAGCCTCGCACCCGGTGCCGCACGAGCAGCACGTGGCGGTGCTCCGGGTCGGTGACCCAGACCTCGGCTGCGAGCGGCTCCAACGCGGTCGAACGTGCGTGTAGCCACGCCTGAGCGTCGTCGTACTCGGTCTCGGCAAGGCGAGCATCGACGGCCGCAGCGTCGATCGTCGCCTGGTCAGGCATCGCGTTCGATGCGCTCGAAGATGTCGATATCCGTCGCCTTCTGCCAGTCCGGCAAATCGTTCCAGTCCGCGACGTACGACGGCTTCGGCTCGGGGAAGTGCTTGAAGATCTGGCCGATCCAGCACAACGCCACAAAGCGGCCTTTCTGGTCTGGGGTCAGTTTGGTGGTGGCGCCGTCGGTGGCCTTGATGAAGGCGACGACCTGGTCGTACACGGCGGTCGCGGCGTCGCGTTCCCAGTCGGGGGTCTGGTCCCACGGGGTGATGTAGCCAGGCTTCGGCTCACCGGGGTAGTGCTTGGTGACTCCGGCGATCCACGCCTCGCGGAACACGCGGCCACGGTCGTTGTGCATTCGGTCGTCCTCCATCACGCGGCGCGGTTGCCGACGAGTTTGGTGATCTCGGCATCGAGTCGCTGGATTTGTTGGTCGTTGAGCAAGGAAGCAAGGTGTGGCTGAAGGACCCGCAGCTTCTGTGCGATGACCCCCGAGCGGGTCTGGCGGGCGGTAGTCAGGACGGTGTCGGCGTAGGTGACGACCTGGTCCGGGTCGCGACGGTGCACGCCGATCATCGCCAGGTCGGTCAGGACGCCTGCTTTCCGGCGGGCGGTCAAGGTGCCCTGCAGGGCGTCGACCAGAGCCGCTTCAGCTAGGTCGTGGCGGCCCAGCGTGACGTAGCAGGTTCCGCGTTCTTCAGCCAAGCGGGAGCCATCAAACCGGAGCCAGCCGCCGTTGTGCACCTGGCCCCGTAGGCGCTGGACCTCAGCAGCGGTGTCGAGGGCATGTTGGCAGGAGTCAAAGTCGCCGAGGCCGGCGAAGGTCTCGGCCTGCACCACGGCGACCCAGTGTCGGGTCGACAGGCTGGGGTCGCCTCGACGTGCGATGGTGGCGGCCACGTCGAGCATCGGCGCGGCATCCGCGAATCGGCGCTCGTACACGGCGACGAAAGCATGCCTGGTCAACGCGCAGGCCCACAGGTCGGAAGCGACGGCCTCCTTGCTCGCTGTTGCCGCAAGCGTGTAGCAGTGAGCGGCGTCGGTGTATCGGTTGCCGTCGAAGAAGATTTCCCCCGCCAACTGGAAGAGGTCGGCGGTCAGCTCGCAGAGCCGTTGTCGGATGGTCGGTGTCTGCGGTCGTCGCAAGGAGTCGCTGAGTACACCGAGTTGGGCTCGGACCAGCGGCAGCACCTGGGCCTTGGTCGGCGACAGTGCGTACACGCGCCACAGGTGGGAGTTGAGCTGGGCGAACTCCGCTGCTCCCGCCGTGTCCACCGTGCCCGCGTGAGCTGTGGCGGCGAGCCGGTCGACGTCGCCGAGTACTGTCTCGCCAGCAGGCAGCGCGAGCAACGCGCCGGTCATGCTGAACAAGCGCAGCAGGTCACGACGGTTCATGTCGTCGGCCTCCGCAGGGTCGGCTGGTTCAGTGGCAACGGTAGAAGCTTGCCGGTTCGGCGTGAGCAACGCATCCAACTGGTCGAGGCTCACATCGAGGGTCTTAGCCAAACACGGTCGACGGTACGGCTGCGGGGTCAGGGTGCCGCGTTCCCAGCGTCCGACCGTGGAGAACTCCACGCCCACCGCCGCGCCGAAGCTCTCCTGGGTGTAGCCCATCTGCTCACGCCGCGCGGCGAAGGCATCTCGTCGGTCACTCATGAACACCACCTCACCCCGTCGGTCACCTGCCACGATAGCCAGCTACGGGTCAAGGCTGATCACCCGCTCGGCGAGCTGTACCCGTTCGGACTACCGCCTCTGAAAAGGCGTTTATGCAGGTCAGAGGTGATGACGCCTCATTGCCGCCTCATCGACGCCGCGTCGGCGCTCTGGCTATCGTTGATCACCAGGGGTTTGACTGATATCGCTGCGGTCCGGGCGAGCTTCCGCTTCGGCGCAGCCCGAGTATCCGGAAGCGTCTTTCACCGGGACGTGCCGTCGAGGGGTGTGTGGTGGTAGGACTGCCCTCCACTTCGATGGAATTCCGCTCGCGGGTGTGCTGGCGGGAGCGCTCGGTACCTCGGTCGAGTTCCGGGCTGGTCCGCCTGGCGGGCGAAGTCACGGCCGACTCGCCGGGACTCGGAGCGTAAAACCCACGAAGGAGGATCTGTGACGGTTCAGATGGAGTGGTCGCCGACCACGGTGGCCACGCCCGCCGCGGAGGTCGAGATGGGCTCGGAGTTCGACCTCGACATCACGCTGGTCGAGGTGGTGGACCCGGCGCATCTGATCAACATGACGGATGACGGCTGCGGGACGACGTGCGAGAAGTCGACCTGCATCAGCGCCGCCTGATTGTCACGAGCGACCGGACGCCCGCCAGGGGCTTCTTGGGCGGGCGTCCGGTTTCCATCCGTCGCTTTGGAGAGGTGTCCCGTGTCCACGGCCTTGCCCGACCGCGTCGGCTTTCGAGCCGCGGGTGGCCTGTTGGTCCGGGCTGTTGCAGAGGGCGAGCTGAAACTTCCGCCGTGGCCGACGCTGACCGCGACCGGGGCCGACGCCGTCACCGCGTGGGTGGACTGGCTGCGCGAAGTGTGGGAGGTCGAAGCCGTCCGTGACGCCATCGGCCTGGCCAGCCCTGTCCTTGCTGACCGCGTCCACAACCTGTGTGGCGCTCAGGTTGCCAGCGAGCGCGAATCCCGGCGCGTGGTGCTGTCCGTTCTGCGGTACCTGGCACGGTTGACCGGCCGTCCGACTCCCAACGGCTTGTTCGCCGGGGTCACCGCCGCGCGGTTCGACGCGGATCCCTCTCAGCGTTGGGGTGATGATCATCGCGCGGACGCTGCGGCCGACGCCGGGTGGCTGGCCGAGGTCATCCGACGGTTGGAAGGTCAGGCCGAGATCCTGGAGCGCTTGGTCCTCGTCGCGAACTCCACGTTGATGGTGCGCGGTGAGCGGCTTGTGGTTCCGTACCAGCCGACCGTCAACCATCGAGGCACCGGCGCAGTCGAAGTCGAACTTCGCTACACCGGCCCGGTGCGCGCGGCCGTGCGAGCTGCGCGGACACCGATTCCTTTCGATGACATGCGCGAGCAGGTACAGGCCGAGTTCCCGAGCACCGCCGGGAGCACGGTGACCGGCTTGCTGGCCACGTTGGTCGCTCGTCGCGTGCTCGTCACCAACCTCCATGCGCCGAGCACGGAGCCCGACGCACTTGGCCACTTGGTGCGCGAGCTGGCCACGGTCGGCGAGGCTGCCACCGAGCGGTGCATGACGCTGAACGACATCCACGACATGTTGCGGCGACATCGGAACAGCCCAGCGGAAGCGCGGCGCAGGCTACGGACCGACGCCGCCGCGTCCATGAGCCGCCTGGCTCCGTCACGGCGGAGCCCAGTCACGGTCGACCTGCGGCTGGACCTGGACGTCGTGCTCCCCAGCGCAGTCGCCCGCGAAGCGGAACGTGCCGCGCTGGTCCTGGCGCGCCTGACCTCCCGCGCCAGCGGTACGGCAGCCTGGGCGGACTTCCACCGACGCTTCTACCAGCGGTTCGGCACCGGCGCACAGGTGCCACTGCTCGAGGTCATTGCCGACAGCGGGATCGGCTGGCCTGACGGCTACCCCGGCACCAGCGGAGTGGTCACACGACCCCAGCAGACGCCTCGGGACGAACGGCTGCTGGCGTTGGCCCAGGCCGCCGCGTTGGACGGTCAGCAAGAGGTCGTCCTCGGCGAGAGGTTGATCGCCGAGCTGGAGCTGGCGCCTGTGCACTCGATGCGGCTGCCCTCGCACCTCGAGTTGTGCGCCCGTGTCGACTCCCCGAGCCTGCAAGCCCTGAAGCAGGGCAACTTCCAGCTCGTCGTTACCTCAGTCTCGCGATCGGCCGGCGTCGTCAGCGGCCGTTTCCTGCACCTGTTCGACGAACACGACCGCCGAATGCTGATCACGCCGCTCGCCCCGCCCGCGTCTGACGGGGTAATCCAGGCCCAGTTGTCATTCCCGCCTCTGGACCCCGCCACCGCACACGTCGCCCGCAGCGCCCAGGTCCTGCCAACCATCGTCAGCCTCGCCGAACACCGCGACACCGCCGCGTCAACGGCGGTCCTCACGGCGGCGGACTTGGCGGTCAGTTGCGACAGCGACCGCCTGTATCTGACCGCACCCGCCCTCGGCGCGAGGGTCGAAGCGTGGGGCTTGCACGCACTCAACCTACGCAAACACACTCCGCCGCTGGCCCGCCTCCTGGTCGAACTGACCCGCGCACACTGCGCGGAGGTCACCGACTTCGACTGGGGCACGGCGGCCACGTTGCCGTTTCTTCCTCGGCTGCGCTTCGGCCGCATCGTGCTGTCCCCGGCCCGGTGGCGGTTGGCCGCAGCCGACCTTCCCGACCGGACCTCCAGCTGGGCGACCTGGGACAGCGCCCTGGCCGAGTGGCGCACCCGCCGCCGCCTCCCGCAGGCGGTGTTCCTGGTCGACGGGGACTGGCGGTTGCCGCTCGATCTCGTCGAGGACGCACACCGGGTCCTGCTGCGCGAGCACCTCGGTACCCACCCCCACGCGGTGCTGGAGGAAGGACCCGCTGAGGACGCCGCCGGATGGCTCGATGGCCGTGCTCACGACGTCGTCGTGCCCATGGCCAGCTGTCAGCCGCAGGCCACGACGCGGCCACCGCGCCCGACGCCCCAGCGGATCGTCCGGCCAGGTGAGCACGGGCTGTCGCCGGGTGGTTCCCCCATGCTGTTCGCCAAGCTCTACGGCGACCCGCAACGTCACAACACCGTGCTCGCCAAGCACCTGCCCGCACTGCTGGCGGAGTGGGGCGATGCCCAACCGCGGTGGTGGTTTCTGCGATTCCGCGAGGGCAACGAGCACTACCTGCGCTTGCGGATCAGTCTCCTCAGCACTGAGCCAGTGGTGTTCGGCGAGGCGGCCGGCCGGGTCAGCGCCTGGGCCGACCGGCTCCGCCGCCTCGGCCTGCTGCGCGACATCGCTTTCGCGACCTCCTACCCGGAGACCGGCCGCTGGGGCTCAGGTGCGGCACTATCAGCCGTCGAGGCGTTCTTCACGGCTGACTCCCGCGCCGTGCTCGCCGAGCTCGCCTGGCCCGCGCGACCGCACGACCATGCTCTGGCCGCGGCGAACTTCGCCGCCATCGCCGTCGCCTTCATGGGAGGGACCGAGGCCGGGATGCGGTGGCTGGTCGACCATGTCCCGGCCAAACCTCCTACCGTCGTGCCCCGGCCGGTGTTCACCGAGGCACAATGCCTCGCCGACCCCTCCGAGAATTTCCGCGCCTTGCGCAGCACGCCGGGTGCGGCTTCGGTCGTCGCGACATGGGCCGAGCGCGCCCAGACCGTAGCTGCCTACCGAGCGCACCTGTCCGGGGCTGAGGCCGAGGGCGTCGACCCGGACGCCGCCTTGGGCTCGTTGCTGCACACGCACTTCCTGCGGGCCTACGGCATCGAGCCCGACGACAAGGCGGTGTGCCTTTACCTGGCCCGGACCGCGGCCCTGACCTTCGCCGCCCGCACCGGAGGACCGCGATGAACGCCGACCTCGCCTCGGATGCCGCGGTCGAGTACGCGACGGGGATCGCCGATCGCCTCGCCCGGCCGGACGCCCCCCACCTGCCCACGGACGAGCCGTGGTGGCACCAATCCCTCGCCCACGGCGCTCCTGGTGTGGCACTGCTGCACATCGAGCTGGCAGCCGCCGGGATACGGCCGTTCGACCGCGCCCATGACTGGCTGACCGCCGTCACCAGCAAGCCGATCACCGCCGGAGCGAGCACCGGCTTGTTCTACGGCGCGCCGGCAGTCGCGCGCGCCCTCGCGGGAGCCGCCACAGTCCGTCCCGGCACGTACCAGTCCGCCCTCACGCCCTTGACCCGGCAGATCGCCGCCGACGCCCACAACCGCGTCGACAAGGCCCACGAGCGCATGGACGTCGTCGGGATGTTGCCGCAGATGGCCGAGTTCGACACGATTCGGGGCCTCGCTGGTCTCGGTGCCCATCTGCTGCACCACGACCCCGACGGCACCGCCCTGCCGGCCGTTCTGGGCGCCCTCGTGCGGCTCACCCAACCGGTGATGGTCGAAGGAGAGGCCCTGCCGGGGTGGTGGACCCTCACCGGTCCCACCGGCCACGAGGACGACGAGTTCCCCGGAGGCCACGGCAACTTCGGCGTAGCACACGGCATCGGCGGCCCGCTGGCACTGCTGGCCCAGGCCCTGCGCCGGGGCATCGCCGTGGACGGGCAGCGCCAGGCCGTCGCGACGATCTGCGCGTGGCTGGACTCCTGGCGCATAAGCACTCCGAGCGGGCACCGGTGGCCCTACATGGTCACCCGAGACGAGGCGCGTTCGACGCCGATGTACGTGCGGCACAGCGGGGCCAGCCGACGCCCGAGCTGGTGCTACGGAACAGCGGGCATCGCCCGCACCCTGCACCTCGCCGCCCTGGCCCTCGACGACGCCGATCGCCGCCAGATCGCCGAGGAAGCCGTGATCAGTGCGGTGACCGACCCGGAACAGGATGCGTTGATCAGCGACGCTTCGCTGTGCCACGGCTACGCCGGACTCGCCCGGATCACCGCTCATACCGCCATCGACACACCGGAGCCGGCCGCTTCCCGACTCCGCGCGCTGGCCACCGAGATGCTGCACCGCGCCTGCGCCCAGGCCGTTCCCGAAGGCCCCGGCTTCCTCGAAGGCGCTGCCGGGGTCGGCCTAGCTGCCCTCGCCGCTGAGATCGAGCCCGCGACAGGCTGGGGCACCGGCCTGCTCATCACCTGATCCGTCCGAACGCGATCCGTCCGACCGAGAGGAGATTCCGCGCTGATGCTGCCGGACAGCTGGCACCACTACCTGGTCGAGTTCGCCGACCCGACCACGGCCGAGCACACCGCCGCGACCCTGCTCGTACCCGCTCTCGACCAGGCCCAACAGGACGGCGAACTCGACACGTGGTGGCACCTGCGCAAGACACCCGCCTGGCGGCTGCGTTACCAACCGGTCAACCCCGAGACGAAAGCGGTCGACACGCTGCTGTCCGACCTGGAGGCCGATGGGCATCTCGCGCGCTGGACTCGCGGCATCTACGAACCCGAAACCCTTGCCTTCGGTGGACCCGCCGCGATGGACATCGCGCACTCGCTGTTTCACCACGACAGTCGCCACTGCCTCGCCCGTGCCACGAAACCCGCTGCCTTGGGTCAGAGAGAGACCACCGTCCTGCTGTTCAGCTCGATGCTGCGCGCCGCCGGGCTGGACTGGTTCGAGCAGGGCGACGTCTGGGACAAGGTGGCTGCGCTCCGGCCCACCGCCCAACCCCACTCCAACAACTCTCCGCACACCGAGCGGTTGAGCCAAGCCGTGCGCCGACTGATGACCACCAACACGCACAAGGTCGCCGACGTCGCCCCCGACGTGGTTCCCGAGACCTGGTGGACAGCGTTCGACACGGCCGGTCGCCAACTCGCCGAACTCGCTCGCGCCGGACACCTCGAGCGGGGCCTGCGCGCCGTCCTGGCGCACCACTTCATCTTCCACGCCAACCGCGCCGGTCTCTCCGGCACCGACCAGGCCACCCTCGCCGCGCTGGCCGTCGACACCGTTTTTTACAGCACGCCTACCCGGCAGGCACCAGCCGGGACCACCTCCAACACCGTTAGGGTTCCCGCAATGACAACCACCGTCAGTGACGCTTCCACCGGCTCCGCCGACGAGCTGCGTACCAAGCTCGCCGACCGCCTCGTCAAGGACGGCACCGTCCGCACCGACGCTGTGGAGGCCGCGTTCCGGCAGGTGCCCCGACACCTGTTCCTGCCCGACGTCCCCCTGGTCGAGGCGTACGCCGACGAGCCCGTCTACACCAAACACGAGGGCGACGGCACCCGAATCAGCGCCGCGTCCCAGCCCAAGATCGTCGCCATGATGCTCGAACAGCTCGGCATCCAGCCCGGCGAACGGCTGCTCGAACTCGGCGCGGCCACCGGCTACAACGCCGCCCTGATGGCCACCCTCACCGGCGCCGACGGGCATGTCACCACGATCGACATCGACGAGGACCTCGTCGCCGGAGCACGCGAGCACCTGGCCGCAGCCAGCATCGACAACGTCGAGGCGGTCGCCGCCGACGGCGCACTCGGCCACCCAGAAACTGCGCCTTTCGACCGCGTCATCGCTACCGTCGGTGCCCACGAGGTCCCGGCTGCCTGGCTCGACCAGCTCACACCCGGCGGACGTCTGGTAGCTCCGGTGCGCCTGCGTGGTTGTGCCTCTCGCAGCATCGTCTTCGAACGCGACCAGGACGGCTGGCGCAGCCTGGGCAGCGAGATGGCGATCTTCATGCCGCTGCGTGGCCTTGGCGACGACGCTCGCCGCGTTCTGGACCTCACCGGCACCGGGGAGGTGACGCTGCAAATCCATAAGGACAACAACCACGCCACCGACCCGGACACCCTGACCGGCGTCTTCGACAGCCCTGCCTGCGAAGTGTGGACCGGCGTGCACTTCGTCCCGATGGAATCCTTCGAATGGCTGGATCTCTGGCTGGCTTGCCACCTGCCCAACCCGCTGATGCGCATGGAGGTCGCTCCCGCTGCGAAGGAAAGCGGCCTTGTGCGGCCGATGTTCCCCTCGGTGGCGATGGCCACCACCGCCGCCGACGGCAGCCTCGCCTACCTCACCATCCGCGCCGCGGACCCCGATCCGGACGGCGGCCGACGCTACGAGGTCGGCGTCATCGGCCACGGCCCCAACGCGCAGGAACTCGCCGAGCAGGTCTCGGTCGAGATCTCGACTTGGGACCAGGGCTTCCGCGCCAGCACCGTCCGATTCGCCATTCCCGACACCGCGCCCCAGCCGGACACCAACCCCGGCTTCGTGGTCCTGGACCGCCCCACCAAGCCCATGACCGTCACCTGGGAGTGACGCCCGTGGACCCCGCCGGCCAGTTCGCCCGCCGCTTCCCCCTCGTTGCCCGAACCCGCCCGGCCTGCCTCCCGCTGGCCCGGCGGGTGGCCGAGCTGTGCGACCGAGCACGCCAAGTCGAGCACAGCGGCGAGCTCGCCGAAGCCGCCGCCGTGCACAACAACGCGGCGCTCATCGCCTCCGACTGCGGCCTGCCCGAACTGGCCCGGCGGTGGTGCCACCAGCAGGTGAACATCTACCTGCGCGCCCGCCCCTTGGGCGCGCAGGTAGCCCGCCTCGCTCTCGAACCGATCACCAACCTCGCCCGCCTCTACATCCGCGAGGGTCAGGGCGAGCGCGCCTTCGCGCTGATCGACACCCTGTTCACCGCGGTCTCCGCCCGAACTGACGCCATCGTCGACGGCATCGAGATCCCGGCCGACCTCACCGACTCCGCCGAGACGCACCAGCACATCCGCAGCTGGCTGTGGGCAGTCCTGCTGGCCACCGGTGGCCGCGCTCTGGCCGCAGCCGGCCGCTGGGCGGAGGCACGCGCCCGGCTCGACGCGTACAAGGGCGTCGGGCGACGGATGCTTGACGGTCGCCAGATCGCGGTCATCGCCCACGCCGTATCCGGGGACACCGACAGCGCCCTCACCCTCTTGGCCGACACAACACCAGGAGACCCTTGGGAGAACGCCGTGACCGCCTGCCTGACCATCCAGTGCCACGGCGCCTCGGGCGTCGCCGATCTGCCCACGCTCCTGAACCAGTACCACCGACTCGACACCTCCGCGCCCGGCTTGGCGGTCTTCCACACACGGCTCGGGTTGTCCTTCATCGACGCCATCGGCACCGTTGACGATCCACCCGTGCACCAGATCGCCGTTGATCTGATCGACTACGCCGCCGCGACACGAGACGGATACGTCGCTCGCGATGTACTCGCCCACAATGGTTGCCGCGAGCTGCTCACCGACTCCCAAGCGCGCGAGTTGTCCGATTCGGTCGAAGCGTGCGCGCTCGGCAGCGGCACGCTCCCGGCCACACTGCTGGCAGACCTCACGACAGCACTAGCCTGCGCCGAAGAGGCCATGGCACGCAGCGTGAAGACGATGTCCTGCAACGTCAACGCTCCAGCGAACCCGTAGGGCGGGTCCTAGTGAAGCCGTTGCACCACAACGGGTTTGCTTCCTCGGCCCGAGAAACAGCCCGTGTCGATCACTAACGATGCCCGCCAACCCGACGATCGTTGATACGAAGGAACGATGCACACCACCACTACTTCGCCGGAAGCGCTACGTGCGGCAATGGTCGAGAGGATCCAGAAGGCCGGGCACGCAAAGCACAGCGACGTCGAGCGGGTTTTGCGCGACACACCGCGGCACGAGTTCGTGCCGGACGCCGACCTGGCGGTCGCTTACGACCCGTGGCAGGCGGTGGTCACCCACCGGTTCGAGGACGGCCGGTCGTTGTCCTGCGCGTCGGCACCTTGGCTAGTAGCCGCGATGCTCGACCAACTCGACGTCCAGCCGGGCAACCGCATCCTGGAGATCGGAGTGGGGACCGGTTACAACGCCAGCCTGCTCGCCCAGTTGACCGGCCGCGCGGACCTGGTGACCACCATCGACGTCGACCCGGACGTGACCGCGAAAGCCTCACAAGCGCTGGCCGCCGCCGGCTACGGCGACGTGCACGTGATCACTGGCGACGGCGGGCTCGGCTACCCCGACCACGCCCCGTACGACCGCATGATCGCCACGGTCTCACCGTGGGACATCCCCGCCCAGTGGTGGAAGCAGCTCGCACCTGGAGAAACGGCTGGTCGCCCCGTTGCGGTTCCCTGTCAAGTCAGCTTGTTGAGCTTCTCACGGCCAGGCTGGCGGTGAGTCGATGGCTCTGGTGTTGTTGGAATCTGACACCGCATTGGCTTTCGCGCTGGTAGGCCAGGACTACGGGAGCTATGCCGACCGAATGTCTCGTGACTGCGGTTGTCGTCATGTCCGGTCTGGCCGCTGCGCACGTGATGCGCGGACGCGTCGACGGTGACGAATGGTGAGGAGGGTTAGTCCTGCCAGGAGGCTGAGTGCGATCGTGGCGGCCAGCGGCGTGGTGATCGTGGACTGGTTGGTGGCTGGTGGCGCTGTCGGCGGTACTGAGTGGGGGGTGGTGGCTGGTGTGGTGGCAGTGTTTTCGGGGGTCGTGGTGACGCCGGGGGTGATGGTGAAGCTGTGTGATCCGCTGGCCTGGTGGCCGTCGAGGTCGATGACCTGCCAGGTGACGCGGTAGGTGCCCGGCTGGGTGAGTGTGTGCAGTGGCTGGGAGATCATGTCGTGCTTGACGATGGCGTTGTCGCGGGCGACGTCGTGGCCGTTGGGGCCGGTGACCCGGATGCTGAACGTGTTGATCAGTCGGTCGAAGGTCAGGTACACCCAGTCGACCGGTTCGGTGAGGACGGCATTCGCTGGTGGGGTGGCTTCTTCCAGCAAGGGCACCGCTGATGAGGGGGTCGCTGTCGCGGGGTGATCGGTGCCGAGCAGGCTTGCACAGAGCAGGGCGGCCAGGATGCCGAGGGTGGCGCGGCGGATGTTCCCTGCGGTCATGCGGGTTCGCGGCCGAGCATCTGGGCGCGGTGGTAGTACTCGTAGAGGCCGTCGAAGATGGGTTTGGTGATGGTGAGGGTGTGCTGGTCGTCGCCGATCATGGATAGGCCGCGGAGGATGGCGTCGAGGCCGGGGGCTTCGGGGGCGTCGTAGCGTTCGTCGTCGAGGTCGGCTTCGTGGATGATTTCGGCGATGCGCCAGAGCACGGGGTCGGTGAGGTCGTGGCGGCGCAGGATGGTTTCGAAGCTGCAGTCGTCGCCGTGGTGGCCGAGGTCGACGCCGCGCATGTCGAACGGGGTGGCGTCTGGGGGGACGTCGGCGGGGTCGGTGACGAACACGAAGGCGGCGTCCGGGTCGATGCAGCGGCGGATGAGCCAGGCGCAGGCGGCGCGGTCGATGTGGATGTGTTCGCGGGTGGCCCACTTCATGCGGTCTCCTCGGTGTGGTGGTCGGGGTGCAGGGCGTCCACAGCGGCCTGCGCGGTGTCGCGTTCGGGTGGGGGGAAGTAGTCGCGGCGGTGGATACGCCGCAGCTCGGCGCGCAGGGTGCGCAGGGCGCGTCGTCGCTCGGCCTCGCCGAGTGAGCGCGCTTGTTCGGCTTCGGTGAGCACGGCGCGGTACTCGGCGGCGCGGGCGGCGGCCATGGTCTGTGCCAGGCGGCGTTCCTGTGCCAGGCTGGTTGGTTGGGCCAGCCACACGCCGGCGGTGCCGCCGGCGGCGAGGATCTCGTCGGCGATCCAGTCGAGGTGTTCGCGGGTGCGGGCGTCGGCGGGCAGCGCGACCAGCCCGTCGCCGAGTTGGGCGACGCCGAGGCGTTTGAGTTTGCGCCAGACCGTGATCCGCGGGGTGGACGGCTCGCGGGGCATGCGGTAGGACAGCAACACCCACTGCCCTGCCCGCTGCCCTGCCTGCCGCGGCGCTGCCGATCCCGTCGATGGTCGCTCGTGCGCTGGATCGGTGGAGTTGCTCACTGATGTGTTCGGTCTCCGACGACGACGCGGCCGATCCAGTACAGGCCCGCGAGTCCGATCAGCACGAACACGATGTCGTCGAGCGGATCGGCGATGGGTTCCAGTGCCCGATCCAGCACGTTGATGTCGGTGACGAACGCCGCCCAGGCGAACGCGCCGATCAGCAGTAGCACGAAAGCGATCCAGTCCAAAACGGTGCGTGGCCGCATCCTGCGCTCCTTCCCGTTGTCATGCTCGTTGTCATGGTGCTTGTCCGGCCCCGCCGATCGTCACGACGGGGCCGGAAACGCTGTCGGCGTGAGTGGTATCAGCCTGGGGGTTGCAGGTTGGTGGCGTCCAGCGCGGGGCGGAGGGCTTTGGCGAGGGTGACGCCGTCGTCGACGGCCCAGAAGTGCATGTAGAACAGGCGGGGTTGCTCGGTGAGGCTGTGGTTGTGCACTTCGACCAGGTCGATCCCGCCTGTACGCAGCGCCTGGATCACCTTCTGGACCTCGGGTGCGGTCATCACGAAGTCACCGTTGATCGCGGCCCGCCCGCCGCCGAGTGGCTGGAAGTTGATCGCGGTGGTCACCCCGAACGTGGGCGGAAGGACATGCCCGTCGTCGGTGATGGTCTCCTTGCGGGCGATGCTGAACTTGTAGATGCCGCCGTCGGCGGTGCCCTTGCGGCCCAGGGCCTGGTCGATGCCGGCGGTGTCCAGGTCGATCGGCGGCTGCTGACCTGGTGGCGCCGGGGCTGGGATGGCGGTGGCGTCCAGTGCGGCTTGCACGCCTTGGGCGAGCGCTGCGGGGTCGTCGCTCATGGCGTGGATGTGGGTCCACCACACCGGCGGTGTTTGCTGCAGCAGGTGTTTGTGCAGCGCGGTCTGCGCGATGCCGTGGGCTTGGAGTGCGTCGGTGACCTTGGGCAGTTCGGCCTCGGTGACCACCAGGTCGCCCATGAGCATGACGCCGTCGCGGTACTTCGCGAAGGCGGCGTAGCCGCCCAGCGACAGCCCTGGTTTGATCTCGACGCCGCCGGAGGTGACCTGCAGGTCGGTGCGGGGCAGGCCGATGCGGTAGACGGTGTTGTTGTCGCCGAACTTCCCGGTGCGGCCCAGGGTGTCGGTGACCGGCTTCCAGTCCGCCTCGGTGGTGGGGATCGGCTGGTGGCGCCGATGCTCGGCGTCGGCAGCGGTGTCGCTGGCGGGGGTGGTGTCGGTGCCACAGCCGGCGAGCGGGACCAGCAGCAGCGCGGCCAGCGGCAACACCACGCGGGCCGCGCGGGCGGGGGTGAACGGCATGTCCTTGCCCTCCTCGAACTCGATCGTGGTCGGTGTAGATCGTGGTCGGTGGTACGCGGTCAGCCCTCGTCACCGTCGGCGTCGTGGTCCTGGCCGGGAGCCTCGGTGCCCACGACGTGGAAGGTGCTGTCGAGGTGGACCTCGACGGTGGAGCCGTCGGGCTTGGTGACGGTGACGCCGTAGGCGGCGGCGCCCTCGTCGGTCTCGGTCTCGACAGCGCCGGCCTTCCCGCCGGGCACGGACTGCACGGCCGCGGCTCGTGCCTGGTCGGCCGCGGGGCCGCTGACCTCGTCGCCGTCGCCGGACATCGCGGAGGCCAGGCCCACGCCCCCACCAGTGAGGACGAGCACTCCGGCGGCGATCCCGATCCCGATCTTCGTCTTGCGGTTCATGCCTTCTCCATTCTCCACGCTCCTGTAACCGTGGTTGCATGAGGTGGTTGCATGGGTATGGGTAGTCGGTGGAGATGAAGCCGTGATGAAGACACGACGGCGGTCACCCGGATGTGGTGGCACCGTGCCCGTGAAGGGGCGCCTGTGCAGGGTGCTCGGGGGTGGCGCCTGAAGAGAGGTGATGGATGGTGCGGGTACTGGTGGTGGAGGATGAGCCGAAGATGGCGGGCCTGCTGCGCCGTGGCCTGGTCGAGGAGGGCTACGCCGTCGATGTCGCCACAGACGGGGCCGACGGGTTCGGGGCGGCGGTCAGCCGCGACTACGACGCGGTGGTGCTGGACGTGATGCTGCCCGGCTGTCGGGGTTCGAGATGTGCCGGCGACTGCGCCGCCAGCAGGTGTGGGTGCCGGTGCTGATGCTCACCGCCCGTGACGCGGTGACCGATCGGATCAGCGGCCTGGACGGCGGCGCGGACGACTATCTGACCAAGCCGTTCCACCTGGAGGAGCTGTTCGCTCGGTTGCGGGCATTGACCCGCCGCGGCCCGGTCGCCCGCCCCACCGTGCTCACCGCGGGCGATCTGCGGATCGACCCGGCCAGCCGGCGGTGCTGGCGCGGCGAGACCGAGATCGCGGTGACGGCCAAGGAGTACGCGCTGCTGGAGATGTTCCTGCGCCAGCCCGGCGTGGTGCTCACCCGCGAGCTGCTGCTGGAGCACTGCTGGGACTTCGCCTACGAATCCCGCTCCAACGTCGTCGAGGTGCACATCCGCGCGCTGCGGGACAAGATCGACCGGCCATTCGCGGTGGTCTCGCTGGAGACCGTGCGCGGCGCCGGGTACCGGCTCCGGCCGGATGGTGGACGGCCGCGGGTGGGGGCGCGATGATCCGGCGGTGGCCGCTCCGGATCCGGCTCACCGCCGCGTTCACGGTGATGATGGCGCTGGTCCTGCTCGGAGTCGGGATCGTCACCGTGACGCACACACGCGAATCGCTCGACGCCTCGATCAGCGAATCGTTGGAGCACCGGCTGCGCGACCTCCAACCGATCGCCACCACCGCCGCACCAGTGCTGTCCAGCGGCGGCCGGGACACCGGCGAGCAGGTCCTCGACGACGCAGGCCAGATCATCGCCAGCTCCCCGGACGTGGCCGACCAGCCCCTGCTGACTCCAGCGGAGCTGGCGACCGCGCGGCGCGGCGAGCTCGTGGTCGATCACGCCACCGCCGGACAGCTGGACGGGCCGGTGCGTATCGCCGCCGCCCCCACCGGTGCGGACGGCCGGATCGCCGTGGCCGCGGTGACCCTCGCCGACCGCGACGCCGCGGTGGCCGACCTACGCCAAGAACTGGCGGTCGGCCTGCCGCTGGCGCTGCTCGCCGCCGCGGTCGGGGCCTACCTGCTGGCCGCCGCCGCACTGCGACCGGTGGAACGGATGCGCGCCCGCGCCGCCACCATCACCGCCGCACACCCCACGCAGCGTCTACCCGTGCCGTCGGCTCGCGACGAAATCTCCCGGCTGGGCACCACGTTCAACGATCTACTCGACCGCCTGCACGCCGCTGTCGAGCGGGAACGGCAGTTCGTCGCCGACGCCAGCCACGAGCTCCGCACCCCGCTCAGCCTGCTGACCACCGAACTCGAACTCGCGGCGCGCCGACCCCGCACCACACGGGAACTGACCGCCGCGCTGGGCTCGGCATTGGAGGAAACCGAACGACTATCCCGCCTGGCCCAGGACCTCCTCCTGCTCGCCCGCACCGACCAGGCCGGTCCGCCGGCCCGGCCCGGCGAGCCCACCCCGGTGCGTCCCGTGCTGGAGTCAGTGATCGCCCGCTACCGCAGCACCCTCGACGAGCACCAAGTGATCCTGGACTGCTCACCGGAGCTCACGGTGCGCGCCGATCCCGGCGATCTCGACCGGGCGGTGAGCAACCTGATCGACAACGCCGCCCGGCACGGGCAGCCACCCATCATCATCACGGCCAGCCCGCCCGACACCGAGCTTGGGGTGAGCATCCGGGTGCGTGACCACGGCTCCGGCATCGCCCCCGAGTTCCTGCCGCACGCGTTCGACCGCTTCACCCGCGCCGACGACGCCCGCACCGGCGGCGGCACCGGACTGGGCCTGGCCCTGGTCGCCGCGCTGGCCCGCCGCAACGGCGGTGCCGCGACTGCCGCCAACCATCCCGACGGCGGCACCACCGTCATCCTCACCCTCCCCGCCGCCAACCATCCCGACGCCACCATTCCGGACGCCCCGGCCGCCGCACCCGGATGAGCACCGTGCCCGGTTTTCTTCTGGACCGGGTCACGGTGACCCGCGGCCCAACCCGACTGCTCGACGGAGTCTGCGCCCGTCTCCCGGCCGGAGCGTGCACGGCGGTGGTCGGTCCCAGCGGCGCCGGCAAGTCCACCCTGCTGCGCCTGCTCAACCGGCTGGAGGACCCCAGTACCGGCCAGATCCTGCTCAACAGCACCCCGCTCGCCGAGCTCGAAGTGCTGGCACTGCGGCGCCGGGTCGGCCTGGTCGCGCAACAGCCGGTGCTGCTCACCAACCACGTGGCCGAGGAGCTGCGTGTCGGACGCGCGGAGCTGACCGAGCACCGCATCCAGCACCTGCTCGATCTCGTGGGCCTGCCCGCACGCTTCGCGCAACGCCGCACCAGCGGCCTGTCCGGCGGCGAAGCGCAGCGGGTGTGCCTGGCCCGGACGCTGGCCGTCGAACCCGAGGTCCTGCTGCTGGACGAGCCCACCGCCGCGCTGGACGCCGTGACCACAGCGGTGATCACCGAGGCCGCCCGCAACCACACCGCCGCGGGCGGGACCGTGATCCTGGTCAGCCACGACCTCCCCCTCGTTCGCGGCATCGCCGAGCACGTGCTGGTCCTGCACCACGGGCGCCTGGTCGCCCACGGGCACCCCGACCACATCGACTACCTGGAGGCCGGGTGATGACCGGACTGTCCGTGCCCAGCTGGGGCGGCGTCGCCGCCTCCCTGCTGTTGATCGCCCTCACCGCCGCGGTGGCCTACCGGCAGCGGCTGCACCTGACCCGCGAGCTGATCACCGCATCGCTGCGCGCCGGGGCACAGCTGGCCGCGGTCGGCGTCCTGCTGCTGGTGATCTTCGCCCACACCGGCCTTCCCGGCGCGTTCGGCTGGGTGACGATCATGATCCTCCTCGCCGGACAGGTCGCCGGCCGCCGCGGCACCGGCCTGCCCCGAGCCCGGTGGGCAGCCACCCTCGGGGTCGCCGTCGGCAGCCTCGTCACCCTCGCCACGCTGCTGGGCCTCGGGATCATCTCCACCCAAGCGCGGGTCGTCGTCCCGATCGGCGGCATGATCGTCTCCGGAGCCATGCAGGCCGCCGGGGTCGCCCTGCGCCGCCTGCGCGAAGACGCCCAGCAGGCCCGCCCAGCCATCGAAGCCCGGCTCTGCCTCGGGCTCCCCGCCCGCGACGCGTTCCTGCCCCACCAACGCTCCGCGCTGCGCACCGCGCTGCTGCCCGCGATCGACTCCACCAAGGTCGTCGGCCTGATCAGCCTGCCCGGAGCCATGACCGGACTCATCCTCGCCGGCGTCGACCCCCTCACCGCCATCCGCTACCAGATCGTGGTCATGTACATGCTGCTCGCCGCCACCGCACTCGCCGCTCTCACCGCAGCCCGGCTCGTCGAACACGCCCTGTTCGACCACGCCCACCGCCTCATCCCACTCCCCGAACCCCACTAACCGACCACTCCCACCGCCTCGGCCAGCCCGCATCCCGCCACCTGGACACCCCTCCACCGCACTAGTGCAACCATGGTTACATTGCGCGTGGAGTTGAACGAGGAGGGACGCTCACCCATGTCCGAAACCGCGAACCGGGACGTCATCCCACTGCGTACCGCGACCTGGGCGTGGTTTCTGATCTCGCTGCAGACGTTCGGAGGCCCGGCCGGGCAGATCGCGGTCATGCAACGCACCCTGGTCGAGGAGAAACGCTGGATCGGCCAACAACGCTTCCTGCACGCGCTGAACTACTGCATGCTGCTGCCCGGCCCCGAAGCCCAGCAGCTGGCCATCTACGTGGGATGGCTACTCAACGGCCGCCGCGGCGGGATCATCGCCGGGACCCTGTTCGTGCTGCCCGGCATGGTTGCCCTGCTCGCGCTGTCGGCCATCTACGTGACGTTCGGCGACACCACCCTGGTGACCGCGATCTTCGCCGGGCTCGCACCCGCGGTGGTCGCGATCATCGCCCAAGCCGTACCCAGGGTCGGCAAACGCGTCCTGCACCACCCCGCGCTCATCGGGATCGCCGCCGCCGGCTTTGTGGCGCTGGCGGTGTTCGCGGTCCCGTTCCCGATCGTCATCGCCGCAGCAGCGGCCATCGGCTGGGCACTCGGCCGGTTCGCACCCCGCACGATCAAACCCCCGCCCACCAACGGCGCCGCCGACGGACCAGCACCGTTGATCCCCGACGACGCCCTGCACCACGAAGCCCCCTCTACACGGCGGAGCCTGACCGTGCTCGGTGTCGGTCTGCTGCTCTGGGCCGCCCCGATCGCCGCGGTGGCGGTGTTCACCGGCGTGGGCAGCACGCTCACCACGCAGGGGCTGTTCTTCTCCGGCACCGCCGTGGTCACCTTCGGCGGCGCCTACGCCGTGCTCGCCTTCGTCGCCCAGCGCGCCGTCGAGGTCTACGGCTGGCTCTCCGCCCAAGACATGGTGCGGGGCCTCGCTCTGGCCGAGTCCACCCCCGGCCCGCTGATCATGGTCGTGCAGTTCGTGGCCTTCCTCGGCGCCTACCACCACCCCGGTAGCCTCGACCCATGGGTCGCCGGGGTGCTCGGGGCGCTGCTGACCACCTGGGTCACCTTCGTGCCCTGCTTCCTGTTCATCCTGCTCGGCGCCCCCTACGTCGAACGCCTCCGCCACAACCGCGGCATCTCCACCGCACTGACCGGCATCACCGCCGCTGTCGTCGGTGTGATCGCCAACCTCGCCCTGTACTTCGCCCTGCACACCCTCTTCACCACCAGCGATGTCCACCGATTCGGGCCGGTGCAGGTGAACCTGCCCGAACTAGCCAGCTTCCGACCCGTGGCCGCCGCGATCACCGCCATCGCCCTCGTCCTGGTGTTCGCGCTGCGCTGGCCGATGCTGCGCACCCTGGCCGTCTGCGCCGGTCTCGGCGCCACCGCCGCACTTTTCGGGCTTCCCCTCACCTGATCGAGCCCACATGCCCCATCGATCGTCGAAGCGCTCAAGGTCCGCGCCGACGTCCACCCAGGTATGCAACCCGGCACCGGACTGGTGGCGTATGGCGCTGGCCGAGGGCAACACGCTGGTCTCCCTCACCGCCCGCAGACTGGAATCCGGCGACGAGGTGCACTGGGAGTTGGGCGCGATCGGTCACGGGCCAGCCGCCGCCGAGCTGACCCAGTACCTCTGCGACGAGATCCGATCCTGGGCGCCCGAGCGGAACCAGCACACGCCATCGCTCATCGTCTATCCGGCTGATACCCCGGACAGCGAACTGGCGGGCCCGCCATCGACAAGACACACAGCAGGTTTGTCCTAACCTACGGCGACCTGACTAGTACTGCAACGGCAGTTGGTCGTCGTGTGGTAGATCATCGTTGTGGTGGTCGATGTGGTGATGGGGCAGCTGGATCGGGTTCATGATCGGAT
>NZ_JBHVKW010000028.1:0-73133 GCF_042797905.1 Amycolatopsis sp. NPDC057786 | reverse complement strand
GCGCAAGGAAGGGGGCCTTCATGTACTCGAGCGTCAGCTCTTCGCGCGCGCCTCGGCCTCGGCGTCGACATCGGAGGCGGCCGAAGCCTCCTGCTGCGCCAGCTCGTACTCGGCCGCGTCCGAAGCGGCGGTGACGGCTTCCGGAGCGCCGCCGTGCAGCAGCCGCGCGACCTCACCGCGCAGCGTCACGAACTCCGCCGACTCGCGCGTGGTGATCTGGTCCCGTTCCGCGGGCAGCCCGACCGGCAGGTCCGCGACGATCTTCGCGGGCGACTTCGACAGCACCAGTACCCGGTCCGACAGGTAGACGCTCTCGTCGATGTCGTGCGTGACGACGAGGACCGTGCTCCCGTTCTCGCGCTGCACGCGCCGCGTCAGGTCTTCGAGCTCGAACCGCGTCTGCGCGTCGACCGACGCGAACGGCTCGTCCATCAGGAGCAGGGCGGGACGGCTGGCCAGCGCCCGCGCGATCGACACGCGCTGCTGCATACCGCCCGAGAGCTGCCACGGGAACTTCGAGCCGACCCCGGAGAGACCGACCGACTCCAGCGCCTCCTGCGCCCGCGTGCGGCGCTCCGAGCGGCTCAAGTTGCGCCACCGCAAGGGGAACTCGACGTTCTTCTCGACCGAGAGCCAGGGGAACAGCGAGCGGCTGTAGTCCTGGAACACGACGGCCAGATCCTCCGGGACGCCGGAGACGTCGTCGCCGTGCAGGCTGACGCGGCCGGACGTCGGCTTGATCAGCCCGGCGATGCAGCGCAGGAGCGTCGACTTGCCGCAGCCCGACGGGCCGACGATGCTCGCGAGCTGTCCCGCTTCGACGGTGAACGACAGGTCGTTGACCGCGATATGCGCCTTTTCTCCCGCGCCGTACCGGTGGTTCAGCCCGGAGACTTCGAGCATGGTTGACATCTTGCTGACCCTTCGAAAACTAGAGACGGCCGTTGCGGGTGGGCTGCCAGCGAAGCACTCTCTGCTCCACCGCGAGGAAGGCCGCGTTGAACCCGAAGCCGAGGAGTCCGAGCAGGACCAGCCACGACCACATGAGCGGGAAGTCGAACGCCTGCTGGGCGTCCATCAGGGACCGGCCGATGCCGTTGTAGGAGCCGACCAGTTCCGAGATCACCATCAGCAGCAAGGAGATGGACAGGCTCAGCCGCAGTCCCGCGAAGATCTTCGGCCCGGCGGCGGGCAGCACGATCGAGCGGACCCAGTACGACCGGGGCGTCCGGAACGACTTCGCGGTGTCGATCTTCACCTGGTCCACCGACCGGACGCCGTCCACGGTGTTGAGCAGCACCGGCCAGATCGCGCCGAAGATGATAGACCCGGTCTGCATCCCCGGCCCGAGTCCGAAAAGGACGATGAACACCGGGATCAGCGCGGGCGGCGGCACCGAGCGGAAGAACGCGAAAAGCGGTCCGACGTAGTCCATCCCGGTCTTCGACCGTCCCAAGAGGACACCCAGCGCGACACCCAGGGCGCCGGCCAGCAGCCAGCCGCCGAGCGTCCGGCCGAGGCTCGGCAGGACGTTGTCGAACACGGTGTCGGTCAGGAACAGCTGTGAGGCCGGACCGGTGAACCACAGTTTCACCGAGGCGGACAGGATCTCGGACGGTGGCGGGAAGAACGGGCTTTCCGCGAGCCGGGTCGCGAGCTCCCAGATCCCGACCAGTGCGAAGAACAGCAGCCAGTTGCGGACCAGGATGCCGATACCCCGGCCGACGCGCCTGCCGACGCGGCTGGTCAGCGTGAGGGTCGTCACGAGACCGCCTCCCGGTCGACCGTGCTCCAGCGGAACGCCCGCCTGCCGATCATCTCGAGTCCGCCGTTGATGAGGAAGCCGAGCGCGCCGACCACCACGGTGCCGGCGAGCACGAGGTCGAACCTGGTCGAACCCGTGCTGGCCTGCATGATGAAGTTGCCGATGCCGAGTTTGGCGCCGGCGAGGAACTCGGTACTGACCACCGCGATCAGCGCGATGTTGGCGGACAGCCGCACCCCGGTGAACACGAACGGCGCGGTATGCGGCAGCGCCACCGACGTCAGTGTCCGGAATTTGCCGGTACCGCAGGCCTTCGCGGTCTCCAGCAGGACGGGGTCGATCTCGCCGAGCGCGTAGATCGTGTTGAACATGATGGGCCACAACGACGCGTACACGGCCAGCGTGATCTTCGCTTCGGGCCCGCCGCCGATCAGCAGGAGCACCAGCGGGATCAGCGCGACCGCGGGGATCGGCCGCAGGAACTCGATGACCACCGCGGTCGCGGTGCGCAGGCCGGGGATGCTGCCCAGCAGCAGGCCGGCGGGCACGGCGATGGCGACCGCGATCAGCAGGGCGATCGCCCACGCGAGGAACGTGGCGACCAGATCCCGGATGAACTGGGTCTCGCCGAACTGTTCGAAGATCGTCACGAGGACGACGGACGGCGGGGGGAGGAACTCTTTACGGACCAGGCCGGCCTGGACGATCACTTCCCAGATGAGGAAGAAACCGGCCAGACCGGCCAGGGCACGGAGAAGTCGTGGCACCTTGACCTTTATCCAGCTTGAGGGGCGAGCATCGGAGCGGCGTCGAGCTTGGCCGTGATCACGCCGGTCTGCTGCAGCAGATCGGGCACTCGCTGCAGGCGACGGGCGTCCAGTGTGGACCCGAACGTCGGCAGCGTGAGCAGTGAAGCGGTTTCGGCGTCGACCTTGGCGTACTTGACGATGAGGGGTTCGATCTTGGAGCGGTCGGCCGAGTCGCGCACGGCCTTGCCCAGCGCGCGCTGGAACGCGGCCAGCGTCTTGGGGTTCTTGTCCACGAAGGAGCCGAGCGCGCCGAAGCCCGCCAGGGGGAAGTCCTGGGTGGCGCCGGTCGAGATGTCGACGACCGGGGTCGCGCCGACGACCTTGGAGGCCTGGGTCAGGAACGGCTCGGGCAGGTAGCCCGCGTCGACCTGGCCAGAGGAGAGCGCCGCGGCGATGTTCGGAAGGGCCATGGGCACCCACTGGACCTTGCTGGTGTCCACGCCGTGGTCCTTCATCACCGAGACGGTGAGCAGGTGGGAGGCGGTGTTCTTGTCGGTGATCGCGATCTTCTTGCCCGCGAGGTCGTTGATCGTCTTGACCGGCGAGGTCGGCACGGTGACGACCGCGTTGCTCTTGGGGCTGGCCGAAACGGAGTCGGCGACGAGCCGGATGTCGGCCGCGCCCTTGCTCTTCGCGACGAAGAACGGGAAGTAGGTGGAGAAGGCGATGTCGACCTCGCCACCGATCATCTTGGTCATCGCCTGCTGGCCACTCGGGGCGTCGACGGCCTCGACCTCGAGACCTTCGGCCTTGAAGTAGCCGCCTTCCTGCGCCAGCCGCAGCGGCGCGAGGTCGACGACGGGCAGCAGGGCCACCTTGATCTTCGGCTTCTCCAGCCCGCCTTCGCCGCCCGACGCCTTCGACGTGTCCTCGCCGCCGAGTGCGCCGCAGGCGCCCAACGTGGCCAGCATGAGCGCGCTCAGGGCGACGCTGACGGCACCCCGTCCTCTACGTGCACCGTTCCTGCTCATGGCGTTTCGAAACAAAGCCAGCTCCTCGGAAACAATGAATCACCGTTGGGGTTTTTTCATCCGTGTCGTGGCTTCGATTCGCCAGGCACGCGGTCACCTTAGAGATTTGCCCACCTGCTCACAATGGGTGTCGTGAGCGGGTGATCATTTTAGGCCATTCGCCCGATCACCTGATCACCCGCTTGGACAACATTACTTTCAGTGATCGAATTCCGCGTGGATGGGCAATCCGGCGTAACCACGAGTCATCAACTCGTGCTCTGCGCCGCGATCATCGGGCCGACGTCGATCTTGCTCTGGATCGCGCCCATCTGCAGGAGCAGGTCCGGGACCCGCTGGATGCGGCGGGGGTCCAGGGTGGACTGGAACGTCAGCAGCGTGGTCAGCGCGGCGGTGTCCTGGTCGATCTTGGCGTACTTGACCAGCAGCGGCTCGATCTTGGACCGGTCCGCCGCGTCACGGGTGGCCTTCTGCATGGCGCGCTGGAAGGCGGCCACGGTCTTCGGGTTCTCCGAGACGAACTTGCCGAGCGAGCCGTAGCCCGCGGTGGGGAAGTCCTGGGTGGCGCCGGTGGCGGTGTCCACGACCGGGACGGTGCCCGCCTGCTTGGCGGTCTGGGTGATGAACGGCTCGGTCAGGAAGCCGGCGTCGATGTCGCCGTTCTTGAGCGCGGTCCCGACGTTCGGCAGCGGGATCGGCACCCACTGGACCTTGCTGGCGTCGACGCCGTGGTCCTTCATGACCGATTTGGACAGTGTGTCCGACACGGTGTTCGGCGCGGTGATGCCGATCTTCTTGCCCGCCAGGTCGCCGACGCTCTTCACCGTGGACGTCGGCAGCGTGACCAGCATCGTGCTCTTCGGGCCGGCGGAGGAGGCGTCCGCGACCAGCTTGATGTCGGCGGTGTTCTTGCTCATCGCGATGAAGAACGGCGTGTAGCTCGCGTACGCGATGTCGACCTCGCCGCCGATCAGCTTGGTCAGCGAGACCTGGCCGGTCGCGGCTTCCACCGCCTCGACCTCGAGACCTTCGTTCTTGAAGTAGCCGCCGTCCTGGGCGAGACGCAGCGGGGCAACGTCGATGGTCGACATCACGGCGACCTTGATCTTCGACTTCTCCAGGTTCCCCGAACCGCCGGAGGAGGACGAATCGTCGCCGCCGAGGAGGCCGCAACCGCTGACCGATACCGAAACCGCGGCCGCCATCGCGAATGCGAGGGCTCCACGCCGACCCAGGCTGACGCTCAAGGCCTTCTTCGAGCTTGCAGAGCCAAGCAAAGTGGTGCTCCTGATGAGGGGAGGGACACGTGATGACGTGGCCTGATGTGGAATTCGGAAGTGACTCTTTGTCTCAAGTCAGGGCCCACTGTAGAGAAGACACACTGTGCTCACAATGGGTGGTCATCCCATGATCCCAAGTGGTAACGATCACCCGAACAGGTTGTTTGTCAGAAGTGAACACAACTGGGCGTGTTCGCGCCGGGGACTTGTTGACAACTGAGCGCGACGGGTCAAGACCCGTCCGGGGCTTACTCGCAGGTCTTGACCGAAGGGTTACATCTGGGCCTCCCGTTCGCTACCCTCATGCACCGGTAGTGAGGTGTGGACCACTGATGTAGTGAAAGAGAGTGCCTTGGATGGCCGAACGCTCTGGACCTTTCCCGAGGTGCAAGGCACTCTGTGTCAAACACGGTGAACACGTCCGTGCTTCACTGGTGCGCGCCCGCGCACTGGCGGGTTAGGCCGAACAGACCAATGGCACCGAGCAGGGTTTCGGTCAAGTGCACTTGAGAGATCGCGGCAAAGACGACTTCCTCATTCGGATGAGTGGATACTCACGCCGTGCGCGTCCCTCCCGGATGACGGGAGCGTGCCGGTAGTGGGCCCCGACAACCGACCCAGACAGCAGCAGTACGGCCAGTTCGAGAACGGCATGTCCAAAATGGGCTTTCCCGGCCCGGATGAAGATGATGGTGGTGCGGCGGTGCCGAACGAAGACACCGCGGGGGTGGGAGGGGCCCCTGCGCGGGATACCGGAGACGGTCCTGGCGGGAAGGCCGGGTCGTTCCTGGGCCTGCGTAACTGGCGTCTGCGATCGAAGCTCGCGGCCGTCCTGATCATTCCGACGCTGACGGCGCTCGCGCTCGGCACGCTGCGCGTGATCGACGACAGCGGCGAGGCGGCCCGGTTCCAGGACACGGCCGACCAGGTCGCGTTCGCCGACAAGATCACACTCGTGGTGCACGAGCTGCAGAGCGAGCGCGCGCTCGCCGTGGCCAAGATCGCCTCCGGTGACCCGTCGCGCCAGAACGGTCTCGACGCGCAGATCGCCAAGGTCGACCGTGCCGTCGACGACCTGCGCGCTTCGGCGAACCAGATCAACCCGGACGATCAGGACACGAGGGACCGCTACTCGCGTGGTCTGCAGCGGCTCGACGCCCTGCGGCCGCTGCGCGGCGCGATGAACACCTCGCTACTGGGCGACACCCCGGTCCTCATCGCCTACTCCGGCATCCTCGACTCGCTGGTCCAGCTCGGCCGCGAGGTGACGACCGCGGTCGCCAACCGCGACGTGCTCCGGCTCGGCGTCACCGTGCAGGCCATCAGTGAGAGCAAGGAGTTCATCGCCCGCGGTGACGCGGCGCTGCTGATCGCCTCCTTCCGCGCGGGGTTCCCCGGCGACCTGTTCGACCAGGCCCGCTCGGCGGTCGCGAGCGGCGACGCCTCGACGGCGGCCTTCATCAACAACGCCAGCCCCGAACAGCGGCAGCTCTACTCGGACACCTTCTCCGGCCCCGAGGTCGACGACCGCCGCCGGATCACCACGATGGCGTTCGCGCTGCACCAGCAGAACCAGCCGCCGTCGATCGACAACGTCGCGCTCGGCAACGACAGCCGGGTCGCGCTCGACAAGCTGCGCGCGGTCGAGACCAATCTGCTCGGCCAGCTGCGGGCACAGGCCGACGGACTGGCCACCGACGCGATCAACTCGGCGTGGATCGGTGGCGCGATCGTGCTGCTGGCCCTGCTCGCGGCGCTGTTCCTGATGCTCGTGATCGCCCGCATGATGCTGCGCCCGCTGCGGGTGCTGCGGAAGACGGCGCTCGACGTCGCCTACACACGGCTGCCGGAAACCGTGCAAGCCATCCTCGACGACCCGGACCCGGTCAACGCCTCGAAACGGTCGGTCGAGCCGGTGCCCGTCACTTCGCGTGACGAGATCGGTGAAGTGGCGCGGTCGTTCGACGTCGTCCACGAACAGGCCGTCAAGATGGCCGCCGAGCAGGCCCTCCTGCGCGAGAACGTCAACGGCATCTTCGTGAACCTGTCCCGCCGGTCGCAGCGGCTGGTGGAACGCCAGCTGGGCGTCATCGACCGGCTCGAGGCCGACGAGCAGGACCCGGACCACTTGGCCAGCCTGTTCGAACTCGACCACCTCGCCACGCGGCTGCGCCGCAACGGTGAAAGCCTCCTGGTGCTCTCGGGCGCCGGTCTCGCGAAGTCGGTGCCCAAGCCGGTGCCCGCCGCCGACGTCATCGGCGCCGCGGTCTCGGAGATCGAGCAGTACGCCCGGATCGAGATCGGGATCGTCCCCGAGGTCGCCGTCCAGGGCCTGACGATCCACGACCTCGTGCACGTGCTCGCGGAACTGCTGGACAACGCCACCTACTTCTCCGAGCCGGAGACGAAGGTGACCGTCCGCGCGGTGATCACCCGCAAGAAGGCGCTCGCCATCCAGGTCACCGACCACGGTGTCGGCATGACCGAGGAGCGGCTCGCCGAGGTCAACCAGCGGCTCGCCGACCCGCCGGACCTGGACGTCTCGGTGACCCGGCGGATGGGCCTGTACGTGGTCGCGCGCCTGGCGCGCCGCCACGGCATCGAGGTCCGGCTGCGGGAGAACGAGGACATCGAGGGCGGCGTGATCGCGCGGGTCGTCGTGCCCGCCGAGCTGCTCACGCAGATGCGGCCCGGAGTGCGCAACACCCCGCCGCCGGCGAACCGCTCGGAAACGTCGATGCCCTCGATGCCGTCGGTGTCGGAGATGTCGACCTCGCTGCCGAACATCCCCGCTTCCGACCGCGGCCTGGAGATGACCCCGCCGCCGCCGTCGAAGCCGCCGGCTTCGCAGCCGGTCGCGCAGCAAGGTGGGCTCGTCCCGCTCGACCAGCCGATCAGTCTCGACGACCTGGTCGCGGGCAAGAACGCGGCCGGGCCGTTCCTCAGCCCCGCGAAGCCCGCCGAGGAGACCCCGGCGTGGCCGACGGCCGAAGACATCTCGCCCACCAACGGCGACGGTGCCTCCAGCGGTACCGAGACGCAGTTCGCGTCGCTGGTGCTGCCGAAGCGGGAGCCGAAGTACACCCCGGTCGAGCCGCAGAACAAGCCGGAGAACTCTTCGGACGCCGGCAAGTCGGCGCTCGACGACGACGTGCCCACCCGGCGGCTGCCGATCTACCAGTCGGTGCTCTCGCGCTGGTTCAGCGAAGGTGACGAGGCCGGGGGCGACAGCCCGACCACGTACACCGAGCCGGTCGAGTCCGACGCGTCCGCGACGACCCGTAACGGTGGTGTCGAAGCGGAGGAACCCATCGCCGAGGACACTTCCGGAGAGGTATTGCCCACTCGGACCCCGCGGAGTGTTCCGCCGGAGACCACGCTCCAGGACAATGGCTGGCGCAGCGCGTCGGACGACGGCTGGCAGGCGGCACAGGTCCTGTACGAAGACCGGAACGACGAGATCACCCCGGCGGGCCTGCCCAAACGGGTGCCGAACCAGTACCTCGTCCCCGGCTCGATCGGCGGGAACGAGCCGAAGAAGGAAGACTCGTTCGCCGACAAGACCTCCGGAATGCCGGGCACGGGTGCGATCGCCCGCTCGGCGACGGCGGCGCGGAGTCGGATGGCAAGCTTCCAGCAGGGCTACAAGTCGGGACGGCACGCGTTGAAGGAACGTCCGCTCGATGCGCTGGATGACAACGGCGTTCCGGTGACCGGCAGGGATACCTCTGCCGATGACAGCAGTAAGGAGTGACAGTGACACGGGCGGGTGCGATGCAGCCGGGTGGTCCGGCGCAGCCTGGCGGCCAGGCGCAGGGTAAAGGACACACGAGCAGCTTTGCCTGGCTGATCACGGATTTCGTGCACCGGGTCCCGGGCGCGGCGCATGCCGTGGTGGTGTCGGCGGACGGTTTGCTGCTGGCCTCGTCGAAGGGACTTCCCAAGGACAGGGCCGATCAGCTGGCCGCCGTCGCGTCGGGGCTCACGAGCCTCGCCCGCGGTGCGGCGAAAGTGTTCGAAGGTGGCACGGTCGCGCAGACGGTGGTCGAGATGGCCAACGGCTTCCTCTTCCTGATGTCGGTGTCCGACGGGTCCTGCCTGGCGGTCCTCGGCTCGCCGGAGAGCGACATCGGCCTGGTCGTCTACGAGATGACCCTGCTGGTGGAACGGGTGGGGCAACAGCTGACACCGGAGATGCGCGCGCAGCTGCAGGGCGCGTCGGTCCGCCGCTGAGCGACCGGGAACCGAGGAGAATGCCGTGGACGACGGGCGCTTGAGGGGCGATGGCCGGCTCGGTGACGACTTCTCCGGCGGGTGGTCGGAACGTGACGACGGCCGGGAGGACTGGACGTCCTTCCGGGACCGGGTCGACCGCGAATGGCGATCGCGGCGGGCACAGGGGTCGGACAACGACCCCGTGTCCCCGGACGAGGCCTCCCGCTGGCTGACCGATTCGAACGCGGGTCAGGGACCCGCCGATTTCAGCGTTTCGGACTACCGGGAACGCCTCCTCGGCGGCCCCGGGGCGGAACTGTTCGGTGGTGGCAGCGGCCCGCTGTACGACTCGGGCGAGTTCGCCAAGTTCTCCTTCGACAAGGAGGAGGAGCGCCGGGCGGCGGCCGCCGCCGACCCGCTCGCCGCGGCACTGCCGCAGCAGGCACAGAACGAGTACGTCGACGAGCAGTACACCACCGACGTCGAATCCTCCGGCCTGGTCCGGCCGTACTTCCGCACGCGGGGGCGGACCAAGCCGACGTACGACCTTGCCATCGAGGCGTTGATCTCGACCAGCGAACAGGGACGTGTGCTCGACCGGGTACGCGTCCCCGAACACCGGTCGATCTGCGACCTTTGCCTGGACACCCGGTCCGTCGCCGAAGTCGCGGCGCTGTTGCGCCTGCCGCTCGGCGTGGTCCGGGTGCTGATCGGAGACGTGGCCGGCCTCGGTCTGGTCCTGGTGCACAGCGCCAGCCAGAACGTGGGTGACCGGCCGAGTATCGAGTTCATGGAGAGGGTGCTCAGTGGGCTTCGGAGAATTTGACTCCGACGCGAATGCGCCGCAGGTGACCGGACCGACTTCGTCGGCCAAGATCGTGGTCGCTGGCGGATTCGGCTCGGGGAAGACCACGCTGGTCGGAGCGGTTTCGGAGATCGATCCGCTGACCACCGAGGCCATGATGACCGAGGCCAGTACCGGCGTCGACGACAATTCGGCCACCCCGAACAAGTCGACGACGACCGTGGCCATGGACTTCGGGCGGATTTCGCTGGACTCGGACCTGGTGCTGTACGTGTTCGGTACGCCGGGCCAGCACCGGTTCTGGTTCATGTGGGACGACCTCGCGGTCGGCGCCATCGGTGCCGTGGTGCTGGTCGACACGCGGCGGCTCGCCGACGCGTTCCCGTCGATCGACTTCTTCGAGAACCGGAAGCTGCCGTACGTCGTGGCGATCAACTGCTTCGACCGGCTGCTGCACCACCAGATCGAGGACGTCCGGCACGCGCTGACGATCTCCCCGTCCGTGCCGATCATGGCCTGTGACGCCAGGGAACGAGAGTCCGCCAAGCAGGTGTTGATCTCGGTCGTGCAGCACGCCATCGCACACGATTCGGCGTTGCGCGCGGGGTAGAAACAGACGAAAGCCCGGAGCGGATGCGGCCGTTGGAGTGAACTCGGCAGGCTTCACCCGCTTCGGGGAGTGGCGTCACCGGTCGGATCGACCGCGGGGCGACCCCTTTCACGCGATCCGGCGTCGGCGCCACCCGATCGGGCGATCAGGACGCCGATGACCTGCGCGGACACCGGTTCACGCCCGGTCGCACCCGGCCACCACGGGGTGACCCACGAATGCGTGGTTCGCGATGGGTCGACGCGGTGAGCGGCTGGACGTTCACGTTCGGTTAACGCCGGTGGCCGGGTGGCGGGCTCGACACGATCGACGGGACGAATACGCTGGGTGGAGGCGTCTTTCGGCTCGCCGGTGCCGGGATCGGTGCAGGTCGGCGGGAGACGCCCGGACCACGCCGCCCAGGTGGTCTTGAGCAGCGAGGAGGACTTGTGACGGCATCCGGGCAGCAAAGCTCGTTCGGCTGGCTCATCACGGATTTCGCGCGCCGGGTTCCCGGCGCCGCGCACGCCGTGCTGGTCTCCGCGGACGGTCTTCTCCTCGCGCCGTCGGACGGACTGCCGCAGGAACGGGCCGAACAGCTGTCCGCGGTCGCCTCCGGGCTGATCAGCCTCACCGCCGGCGCGGCGCGCTGCTTCGACGCGGGCGGGGTCAACCAGACCGTCGTCGAGATGGAACGCGGTTACCTCTTCCTGATGTCGGTCGCCGACGGCTCGTCACTCGCCGTGCTGGCCGCACCGACCTGTGACATCGGCACCGTGGCCTACGAGATGACCCTGCTCGTCGAGCGGGTCGGCCAGCAGATCACGCCCGAGCTGCGCGCGCAGCTCCAGGGCGGCGTACGTGGGTGACCGATGAAGATCACCGGATTCACCGAACCGGAACCGTCCGGCTGGGACTCCCTCTATCAGGGCACCGAACGCGAGGCCTTCGATTCGCCGAGCCGTTTCGAGCTGAGCTCGATCAGCACGGTCATGCCGCGGCGCCCGGCCGCGCCGCCGGAGCCGCCTCCCGCGCCTCCGTCGATGCCTTCGCCGATCCGCCAGTCGCCGCCGCGTCCCGCGCCCGCTGACGTCGCCCCCGCTTCGGTCTACCTGCCGACGTCAGGCTCCCGGGTCCGGCCTTACACCCGCACCGGCGGGCGCACCCGCACCGCGCACGACCTCGCGCTGGAGGCGCTGGTGTCGACCAGCGAGGACGGCCGCCGGTACCGCGGCGTGCGGACCCCCGAGCACCGCCAGATCTGCGACCTCTGCCTGGACACCCGGTCGATCGCGGAGATCGCCGCGCATCTGCGGCTGCCGCTGGGCGTGGTGAAGGTGCTCGTGGGCGACATGGCGGACGCCGGGCTGGTGCTGATCCACCAGACGGAACTGATCCTCGGCGACACCTCTTCGCGCGCCTTCATGGAGCGGGTGCTGCAAGGCCTGCGCGCCCTCTGACTCCACCCGCGTTTAGTCCTCTGAAGGCTGGACGGCGCTCTCGGTCAGGGGTCCCCAATGTCGCATTGGGGACACCGATCCGCCCTCGGGGCAGGCCAGATCTGCCTCCGTCAACCAAGCCATCGCCGAGGGATACGCCGCTGTCCGTGCCGCGCTGCATTCGGCCGGGATCGGCACACCGGACTGGCCGACTCACGGCGAGGCTCTGTCGATGGTGCTCAAGGATCTTCGCACCGAACAGCTGGTCTAACCACTAACGAGGCGAGTGCTTCCCTCTGACCCACGCCCGCGGTTGACTGCATGGCGTGACATAAGATCACGCGATGTCATCAAGGGGCCGGTTCCCGATCCGCGCGTTCGGTGACGAATCCTTCAAGGAATCCGACGTCGACGGGTTCTATGTGCTCGCCGCGGCCGTCTTCGACCCAGCGGTACACGACGAGATCCGTGCCGTCATGTCGGAGCTTCGAGGACGGCGGCGTATCCCGAAACTCCATTGGAATGAGATGGATCCCGCGGAGCAAGAGGCCGCCGTCAAAACCCTCGCGGATCTCGACGGGTTTCACCTCGTCGCGGTCGGCTCACCGGTACCCCGTCGACGGCAGGAACGTGCCAGGGCCTGCTGCCTCCGGCGCCTGGTACTCGAACTCGCCGCGTTCGACGTGGAGATGTTCGTGCTCGAAGCGCGCACGGCCACGTTGGACTCTCGGGATGTCGAGACGGTCAAGGGCGCCAGATTCGCTCTGCCCAAGGGCACCCCGTTCCGGGTCGCCCACGAACGAGGCAAGGACGAACCTCTGCTCTGGGCCGCGGACATCGTCGCCGGCGCGATCAGGGCTAGGAAGGACAGCGGCTCCGGCCACTGTCGGCTGATCGAGGATTTCGTGCACGAGATAGCCGTCGAGACGGACTGCTGACGGACATGCGTAAGGCCAGGGTCCCGGTCTGCCCCGGGTGCACCTGGCCTTGCGACTCGCCTGACGTCCGCGACGTCACGCTCCGAACACAGTGTAGATCAGTCGTCGCGGCAGAGCACGTCGTGATCGCGGTGTCCGTCAGTCCTCGACGAGGGCGGCCGACGTGATCCGGTGCAGCGGATAGCGCTCGTTGTCGGTCCCTTCGAGGACCCCGCCGCCGACCCGCAGCGGCCGCACCACCCGCTGGCTCGCCGTCCCGCGTGAGTCGACGAACCCGATCCACACCTCACGGCGCTCGATGGTCGCCTGGGACAGCAGCGCCAGCGTCGCGGACGTGTCCCCGGCGCCACCACCCTGCGGCGCGCGCACCGTCTCGCCCCGACGGCGCGCCGAAGCGGCGTCACCGGCCCGGACGTGCGCGACGATCTTGCCGACCTGGTCGTCGGTCAGCCCGGCGGGCTCGCCAGGCGCACGACGCGCGGCACGCGCTTTCGCGGGAAGGCGACGTCCAGACGGCCTGATGTCCATGACGCGTCCATCGGGCCCTTCGGCGGCGGGGGCGAACCCGGCGGCGCGGAGCGCGTCGAGGACTTCGGCGAGCGGGTACGCGCTGATGAGTACCGTCGGCGCGATCATCCGCAAGCCGTACTCCGTCGCGACCGGGCTGCCCATGACCTCGGCGAGCAGCGACGCGTCGTCGCAGCGCAGGAACGACTCGGCGGCCCCGCCGCGCAGCCGCCCGTGCCGGCGGGCGACGTCGTCGATCAGGTAGCTCAGCGACTGCGGCACCGGCGTCGCCGACCGCGTCGAGAACAGCTGCTGCAGCTCGCCCGCGGTCCGACCGGTGTCGAGGGCGCGCCGCACGGACGTCTCGGTGATCCGGTAGACGGTCGCGTGCCCGGAGGACTCGATGTCGGCGACGGCGGTCATCTCGGCCGCGAGTTCGGCCTCCAGCGGCCCTGGCGCGACCACGGTCAGGTCGGCTTGGACGAGGACGTGGTCCACCGGACGGGGCAGCGCGTCGATCATCGCCTCGACCGCTCCGGGCCGGTCTTCGGCCAGCAGCGCCCGTGCCGCCGTGGTGAGGCCGCCGAGCCCGATCAGGCCGATCGCGGCCCCCTCGGCCATCGTCCAGCGAACGGTCTCGTCGCGCAGCCGCCCGCCCCGCCGCGGCGCGCGCCAGGCGAGCGCGGCGACCAGTTCGTCGGTGCTCTTCACACCCGCGCCATCGGGAAGCGCGGCCAGGGCGAGCAGGATCCGCCGCCGCGACGTGGGCGCCAGCGGACGGCGCAGGTCCTCCGAAAGCGGCGCGATCGGCTTGTCCTTCGCGTCCCGTCCGCCGGCGAGCCCTGGCAGCCGGGGCAGTTCGAGCCAGGCCTGGGCGATCGTCATCCAGCGCTGCGCGGTCGGCGACGCGAGCCAGGAATCCGTGAGCGTCGTCGGCACCCATTCCGGCGTGGTCGCTTCGCTGTCGGCCACCAGCCCGGCGCCGACCGCGATCTCCGCGAGCAGCGTCACCCGTGTCTCGTCGACGTCGAGATCCTTGGCGAGCTTCTTGAGTTCGCGGACCCCGAGCCCGCCGGATTTCAGCACCGGCGGTGGCGTCTCCGACCAGGTGCGAAGCAGACTTTCGGTCTGGCGCAAGAACTCCATCGCCTCGCCGGCCGCCGTCTTGTCCACTGTGGACGGCTGATGCGGATGCGTGGGGAGTTCCGGTTCGCGCAGCGACGCCGGGTCGAACACCGACCCGCCGCGCAGTGCGATCCCGATCTCCCGCGGCAGCTCGACGGTCTGGTCGTCCCGGCGCAGCAGCAGGCCCCGCGCGAGCAGACGCTGGACCGGGTTCTGCGCCCGCTCCAGCGGGACGTCGGCCGCCGCGTCCCGGGTCCGGCCGATCGGCGGCCCGGCCGCCAGCGTCGTCAGGACGGCGCGTTCGTCCTCGCCGACCTCCGCGAGCGCGGCTCCGATATCCGCTCCGGCGAGCGAGGGCGACGACGACCCGAGCCCGGCGGGGAAGGGGCCGAGCGCGTCGCGGGCCGATGGCGGGACGCGCAGCGCGTCGTCCTCACCCCAGACCAGGGCGCGCTTCCGCAACAGCGCCAGCGGCTCGCCGATCTTCTCGCCCACGAGCCGCGCGACCTCGGCCGAGGCGACCGGCTCGGTGTCGGCACCCGCCAGCAGCAGGGCGTCGAGGACGGCGAGCGTGAAGGTGTCCAGGTCTTCGCAGGCGCGCGCGACGGAGCCCGGCGTGCCGGCCCGGGTGGCGAGCACGATGGTGTCGGACGGGGGCGGCGTGGACAGGTCGCGACGCGTGCGCAGCAGTGCCGCGAGAGCGTCGTCGGACTCCTGGCGCAGCCAGTCCGCCAGGGAGGGCGCGGGCATAGAGGACCAGGATACCGGGCGGGTGGTGGCGCGGCAGCCGCGTTCGGGCAGACTGTCCCCTGAGAACGGCTTGACCATGCTCTGGAGGACGTTGTGGCGAAGGGCGATAACAAGAAGCGCGCGGGCATCGACCCCACGTGGCCCGGTGAAGACGGGGAGCACCCCGTCACCGAGCTCGCGTCCGATCGGCAGGGCGCGCTGTCCCCGTTCGGCGACGTGACCTTCCCGCTCGAGAGCGTGCCTTACGTGCACCCCGAGACCGAGATCAACCGGTAGAAGTTACTGGTCGGTCACCCCCTGCGAGGGTTCGTGGCGGTCGTCACGGGAGTAGGTTTTCGATCGACCTATTCGAGCGTTCCTCAGCGGGGGTAGTGCCATGCCGGTTCCCGGTCCCGGATATTCGATCACCGTCCGGGTGGAGGCCCCCGCGTCGTCCACCGCGGCGGGTGACCTGACGACCGCCGTCGGCAGGGTCGGCGGTGTGCTGACCGCGTTCGACGTCGTCGAGTCGCACCCCGAGTCGATCGTCGTCGACATCAGCGCCAACGCCCTGTCGGAGAACCACGCGCAGGACATCACGCAGACCCTGGACTCGCTGCCGGGCGTCCGCGTGCGCAAGGTCTCCGACCGGACGTTCCTGATCCACCTCGGCGGCAAGATCGAGGTCACCCCCAAGGTCGCGCTCCGCAACCGTGACGACCTCTCCCGCGCGTACACGCCGGGCGTCGCCCGTGTCTGCCAGGCGATCGCGGCGAACCCCGAGGACGCGCGCCGCCTGACCATCAAGCGCAACACCGTCGCGGTGCTCACCGACGGCTCCGCGGTGCTGGGGCTGGGCAACATCGGCCCGGCCGCCGCGCTGCCGGTGATGGAGGGCAAGGCGGCGCTGTTCAAGAAGTTCGCCGACGTCGACGCGTGGCCGGTCTGCCTGGACACCCAGGACACCGAAGAGATCATCATGATCGCGAAGGCGCTCGCGCCGGTCTACGCGGGCATCAACCTCGAAGACATCGCCGCGCCGCGCTGCTTCGAGATCGAGAAGCGCCTGCGTGAGCAGCTCGACATCCCCGTGTTCCACGACGACCAGCACGGCACCGCGATCGTCGTGGTCGCGGCGCTGCGCAACGCCCTGCGCGTGGTCGGGAAGAACATCGAAGACTGCAAGATCGTCGTCAGCGGCGTCGGCGCGGCGGGTTCGGCGATCATCCGCCTGCTGCTGCGCAAGAACCCCGGCGACATCGTGGCCGCCGACATCGACGGCATCGTGCACTCCGCGCGCGGCAACCTCGACGACAACCTGACCTGGATCGCCGGGCACACCAACAAGGAGCAGCAGGCGGGCACGCTGCACGAGGCGCTCGTCGGCGCCGACGTGTTCATCGGGGTCTCCGCGCCGAACCTGTTCGGGGCCGAGCAGGTCGCGACCATGAAGTCCGACGCCGTCGTGTTCGCGCTGGCCAACCCGGACCCGGAGATCGACCCGCTGGAGGCGCAGAAGCACGCCGCCGTGGTCGCCACCGGCCGCAGCGACTTCCCCAACCAGATCAACAACGTGCTCGCGTTCCCCGGCGTCTTCCGCGGGCTGCTCGACGCGCAGGCGCACCACATCGACGACTCGATGCTCCTCGCGGCCGCCGACGCCATCGCGGACGTCGTGGACAACGGCAAGCTGAACGCTTCGTTCATCGTGCCGAGCGTGTTCGACAACGCCGTCGCCCCCGCGGTGGCGGACGCCGTCAAGAAGGCGGCGAAGGCAGGCAAGGCCGCTCAGGCGTAGGACGTGGTAGCAAAGGTCCCTTGCTCCATTCGGAGTGCTCGTCATCACTGAGGCCGACCCCGTGGCCGACTTCAGGGTGACGACTCCGCCGATGCCCCGCTCATAGGCTCGATCCCGACCAAGAAGTCGATCATGACGGGGGTTGGGGATGAATCGCTCTGTCCTGAGCAGGATCGGGGCACTCACGGCCGCGGCGGCGACCATGGCGGTACTCGTACCGGCCACGGCGTCCGCCGCGGTTTCGTCGGTGCGCTGGGGGCCGTGCCCGGAGGACGTGGCCGCGCCCGGCGTGCGGTGCGCCACTTTGAAGGTCCCGCTCGATTACCGGAACCCGGGCGGGAAGACCATCGACATCGCCGTTTCGAAACTCGCCAGCACCAAGCCGGCGAAGCGGCGCGGGATCATGCTGACCAACCCGGGTGGCCCCGGCGGCCCAGGGCTGACCATGCCCGCCGGGTTGCGGGCGGCGGGCATGCCGTCGAGCGTGCTCGACGCGTACGACATCATCGGCTTCGATCCACGCGGGATCGGCCACAGCACGCCGGTCACCTGTGACCTCAAGCCCGAGCAGCAGGTGAGCAACGTCCCGCCGTACGCGCGTGACGCGGCGGCGGTGGCGGAACGCGCGAAGTACGTCGAGGGCATCGCGAAGCAGTGCGGGGCGTCGGCGACCGCCGCGAACCTGCCGTACATCACCACGGCCAACACCGCCCGCGACATGGACCGCATCCGGGAAGCCCTCGGTGAGGAGAAGCTCTCGTACTACGGCGTTTCGTACGGCAGCTACCTGGGCGCCGTGTACGCGACGCTGTTCCCGCGGCAGACCGATCGGGTCGTGATCGACAGCGTGACCGGCTCCGGTGGGCTCGATCCGGTCACGTCGCGCCGCCTGGCGGAGGGGTTCGAGGACCGCTTCCCGGACTTCGCGAAATGGGCGGCGGCGCGGCACGCGAGCTACGGGCTCGGCCGCACTCCGCAGCAGGTGACGGCGAAGTTCTACGAACTCGCCGCCAAGCTCGACGGTGGTGCCGTCCCCGGTGTCGACGGCGCGGCGTTCCGCATGGGCACGTTCGGCGCGCTCTACGCGACCAGTTCCTTCCCGGTGCTCGCGCAGCAGTGGCAGGCGCTCGACACCGAAGGCACCGTGGAGCAGACCGCTCAGGCCCAGCAGATCGACCCGGCACAGCTGCTCGCCGGGCAGTTGCACGTGGTCTGCAACGACGGGAACTGGCCGGAGGACGTCGCGACCTACCAGCGCAACGTCGCGAAGGACCGGGTGAAGTATCCGATGTTCGGCGCCGCCGGGGCGAACATCTGGGCCTGCGCGTACTGGCCGTCCGAGCCGATCGAGCCGCCGGTGCGGATCGGCGACCGGGGACCGTCGAACATCCTGATGGTGCAGAACCTGCGTGACCCGGCGACGCCGCTGAGCGGTGCCGAGGAGATGCGCCGCGCGCTCGGCGACCGGGCGCGGATCGTGACCGTGGACGAGGGCGGGCACGGCGTCTGGCTGACCGACGAGAACGCTTGCGGCAACAACGCCGTCAACCGGTTCTTCGTGGAAGGCAAACGCCCCGCGCGTGACACGGCCTGCGCCGCGGACAAGGGCGGGCTCTTCGCGTCGATGACGCCGGAGCAGCGGCAGGAACGCGAAAAGGCCCTCGACGAGGTTCGCTCGAAGCAGCGGATCTTCTGAGGACTAGCCTGCTGGGCGTGAGTGAACTCAGCCACGTCGACCATACGGGTGCCGCCCGTATGGTCGACGTTTCCGGCAAGACGCCCACCGCCCGCACCGCGCTGGCTGGCGGCACCGTGCACACCACGGCCGAGGTGCTCGGCCTGCTGGCGACGGACGGGCTCCCCAAGGGCGACGCCCTCGCGACCGCCCGGATCGCGGGCATCATGGGCGCGAAGAAGGTGCCCGAGCTGATCCCGCTCTGCCATCAGATCGCGTTGTCCGGCGTGAAGGTCGAGTTCGTCGTCGACGAGACCGCCGTGCACATCACCGCGACCGCGAAGACGAACGACCGCACCGGCGTCGAGATGGAGGCCCTGACCGCCGTCGCCGTCGCCGGGCTGACCCTGCACGACATGATCAAGGCCGTCGATCCCGCGGCGACCCTCGACGACGTCCGCCTGATCCGCAAGGACGGTGGCAAGACCGGGACCTGGGAGCGGCCGTGAACCGGGTCGCCAGGGTGATCGTGGCGTCGAACCGCGCCGCGAAGGGCGTCTACGAGGACACCACGGGCCCGGTCATCGCGGACTGGCTGGCCTCACGTGGCTGGGACGTGCCGGAGCCCGTGGTCGTCGAGGACGGGGAACCCGTCGGCGCGGCCCTGCGGGACGCCGTCGCGGCCGGGGTGCAGGTGATCGTGACGACCGGCGGCACCGGTATCTCCCCGACGGACCGCACCCCGGACGTCACGCGCGCCGTCCTCGACTACGAACTCCCCGGCGTGGCGGACGCGATCCGCGCCGCCGGACTGCCCAAGGTGCCCACGGCCGTGCTCTCGCGCGGCGTCGCCGGCGTCGCGGGCCGGACCCTGGTGGTGAACCTGCCCGGCTCGCGTGGCGGGGTGAAGGACGGCCTTGGCGTACTGGACGGGATCCTCGACCACGCCGTCGACCAGCTGGCGGGCGGCGACCACCCACGGGAGGCACAGCAGTGAGCGTTCGGGTCGCACGGATCGCGGTGGTCGACGAGCCGCTTTCGGTCGAAGAGCACGCCCGCCTGGTGGACGACGCGGCCGCGGGTGCCGTCGTCACCTTCGGCGGGGTCGTGCGGGACCACGACGGCGGCCGGTCGGTGGACCGGCTCGCCTACGAAGGACATCCCAGCGCCGCCGACGTGCTCGCGGAGGTCGTCGCGGACCTCTCGGGCAAGTGGGAGGGCGTGCGGGCGGTCGCCGTCAGCCACCGGCTGGGGGCGCTGGCCATCGGTGACGTCGCGCTGGCGTGCGCCGTGGCCGCCGAGCACCGCGGTCAGGCGTTCGCCGCCTGCTCGGAGCTGGTCGACGAGGTCAAGGCGCGGCTGCCGGTGTGGAAACACCAGCACTTCAGCGACGGCAGTGACGAGTGGGTCAACTCGCCGTAGGGGGCTGAAGGGGACTTTCCCCGCATGCGATGCGACGAAAGCGCCCTTCACCGCGTCAGACGAGGTGAAGGGCGCTTTCAGCCCGCATCGGGGCCCGGACACGACAAAGCCCCACCGCCGGGGGAATGGCGCGGTGGGGCCTTGTCAGTCGTGACGTGGCCGCGCGGGGAATCCCGCGGGCATCACGACTTACCGGTGCTCAAGAGCTCACTTGGTGGCGAGCTTCTGGCCGACGACGATGAAGTCGGCGTTCGGCACGTATTCCTTGTTCAGCTCCTGCAGCTTCTGGTAGCCGCCCTGGACGTTGAACTTGGAAGCGATCTTCGACAGCGTGTCGCCCGCCACGACGGTGTAGTCACCCGCCGGGTTCGAGTTGGCGACATTGGCGGCGGCCGGGGCCGGGGCCTGCTGCTTGGTGACCGGAGCGGTCGACTTCTTCGGGGTCACCTTCTTGGTGGCCTTCGGGGCGCTCGACTTGGCCTTGGCGGGGCTGGCGGAGCCGCCCTTCTTGCCACAGTGCGGCCACGCGCCGATGCCCTGGCCCTGGAGGACCCGCTCGGCGACGGCGATCTGCTGCTCACGCGTGGCGTTGTGCGCGCTGCCGGTGCCACCGTAGGCACGCCAGGTGCTCGGCGAGAACTGCAGGCCACCGTAGTAACCGTTACCGGTGTTGGTGCTCCAGTTGCCGCTGCTCTCGCACTGCGCGATGGCGTCCCAGTTGGTCGCCGACGCGGGGGTCGCGGCGATTGCGAGGGGAGCGCCGACCGCGACACCCGCAATGGCGACGCGGGCGATGTGACGGGTGGCGGCGGACATCTTGCGGTGCTTGCCTCGGTAAGACATGTGAGTAAATCTCGCTCCCTGCGCCTACGAGCCTGTGCTGAGGGAAAGACCCGTGGGTCCTGGCCGGCCGTCTCAGGCCGGCTGACTTCGCCTGACGCACGACGCGTCGGCTCGGTCCCCTCGTCCCTGTCCGGAAATGCTTTCGCTCGGGGTTGGGTCCGGGAATCCGTTGGACAGGGCTCGGCGCTACGGGTTCCCGGTGTTGCGTGGTCGGTCGGGGCCAACCGAAAAGCGACGGTACGTAACGAACGGCCTGATCGGAAATTATTCGAGCTGTGACCTACATCACAGTAACAGCACGCAACCCATAACGATTCGGCTGTTTGTGCAGGTCAGCGCGCCGTTATCTGGCCGTTTCCTGACCGAGATAATTCACGGATCGTGAGGCTTGCATCACGTGGATTAAGGGATGACTGGCCCATTCGTGCGCCTTCGCGCGCGAATGGGCCGCGCACTTTAGCGAGACCTCAAGAAGTTCGCCAGTCCTGGCAGGTCATCCGTATTCAGGTGGTCGACCCCGGCGGCGACCAGCTCTTTCCACAACGCGTCACGGCCGGGCCCGGCGGCGTCCGGCGTGGCCCAGAAGCGCACGCGCTGACCCGCCGCGTGGGCCCGCTTGACCAGATCGTGGAGTTTCGCCCGCTCGCCGGCGGGGAAGGGGCCGTCACCGGTCCAGGTGAACAGGCCGCTCCAGGAGTCCGAGACGAGCGGCGTGACCTGCGGGTCGGAGCCGATGCCGAGGTCGTTCTCGTCCCTGATCCGGCCGTCGTAGAAGGCGAGCCGGAACTTCTGCCCGAGCATCACGTCCTTGGGGCGCCCGCCGGAGATCACCGCGGTGACGGCCCGCTTCTTCACGTGACCGAACGCGTACACAGAGAAAAGAAAGGAGTAGCGCGGGTCGTGGAGGCGCTTCTCGAGTGCCGCGTAGGTGCTGTTCGCGTCCCCCTTGACGTCGATCAGCAGCTGGAACTCCGTGCGCTGCCGGTAGACGCCGACCCCGTGATTGGCCAGGACGCGCTTGCGCAGCGGCTCCAGGTAGAGCGACTCCAGGGTGCGGTCCGGGCGGGTGTCCGCGAGGTCGTGGGCGACCAGCAGCTGCCCGTCGACCAGGAAGATGTCGGCCTCGACGCTGGTGAAGCCCTGGTCGAGCGCGTCGTGCAGCGGACGGGCGTGCTCGTAGTCGTTGTGGCTGTGCGCCTGCGGCAGCGGCCGGACGCCGCGTTCGTGGGCGGACGCCGGAGCGGTCGCGAGGCTCGTGGCGGCGACCGCGGCGAGCAGTGCGGCGAGAATACGGCGGGGAGTGATCACTGGCGCATCCTCGGCTGCTTCGGCGACCGGACGGTGAACTCGAGACGGCGAGCAAGGGACCTTTGCTACCACTTTCGCCGTTCGTGCAGGTCAGGGGCGATGTGATCCCGGCGAGCATGTCGCGAAAGCCACTTTCGGGACATCAGACGTCGCGAAAGTGGCTTTCGCGACAGCGCCCCGACACGCCCGGCAGGCGCCGTCCGCACGGCAGTGGCAGGTCAGCCCCCGGCGAACGGCGGCAGGACGTCCAGTTCGGCGCCTTCGGTCAGCGGCCGCGTGAGATCCCGCACCGCGACGCCGTCCAACAGATAGGAGACCGCGTCGAGCAGCTTCGCCAGCTTCTCCGGGTGGAGTTCGCGCAGACGGACGACGGCATCGGCCACGCGGGCGCCGTCCGGCAGGGTCACCTTCTCCTCGTCGAGACCGACGGCCGCGCGGGCCGAGGCGAAGTACCGCACCACGATGGTCACCATGTCAGCCGCCGATCGCGCTCATCGGCCGGATCGGCTGCGCGAACCCGGCCTCGTTGATCTCGTGCCCGGCGAGCTTGCCCCACATGGTCGCCCGCCAGGCGTCCGCCACCTCTTCTTCGCGCGCGCCCGCGCGCACGAGGGCGCGGAGGTCGGTCTCGTCGTTGCTGAACAGGCACGAGCGCACCGCGCCGTCCGCGGTCAGCCTGGTCCGCTCGCAGGCGCCGCAGAAGGGGCGGGTCACCGACGCGATCACGCCGACGTCGCCAGGTCCGCCGTCGACGAGCCAGCGTTCGGCGGGCGCCCCGCCCCGCGCGGCGGGGAACGGCGACAGCGTGAACTCCTCGCCGAGCATGCCGAGGATCTCCTCGGCGGTGATCATGTCGGCGCGGTTCCAGCCGTGCTGCGCGTCCAGTGGCATCTGCTCGATGAAGCGCAGGTGATAGCCCTCCGCGAGACAGAACTTCAGCAGCGGCACGGCCTGGTCCTCGTTCAGCCCGCGCATCAGCACCGCGTTGACCTTCACCGGGTCCAGCCCGGCCTCCCGCGCCGCGGCCATCCCGGCGAGCACGTGCGAAAGCCGGTCGCGACGCGTGATCGTCTCGAACAGCGCGCGGTCGACGGTGTCCAACGAGACGTTGATCCGGTCCAGCCCCGCGTCGGCGAGCGGCTTCGCGCGCTTCGCGAGCCCGATTCCGTTGGTGGTCATGGAAAGCCGCGGCCGCGGTTCGAGTGCCGCGACCCGCTCGACGATCTTCTCCAGGCCCTGGCGCAGCAGCGGTTCGCCGCCGGTGAGCCGGATGTCGGTGACGCCGAGCCGCTCGACGGCGATCCGCAGCAGGAGCACGAGTTCGTCGTCGGTCAGCACGTCCGCGCTCGGCATCCATTCGAGGCCTTCGGCGGGCATGCAGTAGGTGCAGCGGAGATTGCACTTGTCGGTGAGCGACACCCGCAGGTCGGTCGCCACGCGGCCGAAGGTGTCGATCAGAGCGGGGTTGTCCGGCCTGGGCACGCTGGGACGCCCTCGTGTGCCGGGGACACGGGGAAACCCGAGATCGACTGCTGTCATTGACACCAGACTAACCCCGGAGCGGGTGAAAACCGACTGTCTACAATCCCTTTCGCACAGAATCGGAAGGGTTTCCGGATGGCGAAATACCCGCTCTCGGCGGAGGAATTGGCCCGGTTCGCCCATCTCGGCAGGGAGAGCGGCACGCTGACCGTTCTCCGGCACGCCAGGATCGCCGAGCGGATGGGCCTGTCGGCCACCGATCACCAGGTCCTCGAACTGGCTGGCCAGTCGCCGGGGCCGTTGACAGCGGGCAGGATCGCCGAGCTGACCGGGCTCTCGACGGGCGCTGTGACCGGCGTCATGGACAGGCTCGAGAAGGCCGGTCTCGCGCGCCGCGTCCGCGACACCGCCGACCGCCGGAAGGTCCTGATCGAGGTCGTCCCCGGCGCCATGGAGCGGCACGCGCCGCTCTTCGAATCCGCGTACACGACCATGAAGACGGTGCTCGAACAGTTCTCTCCCGAGGAACGGAAAGTGCTGGTGCGATTCCAGAGCGCGGTGCTCGACGGCCTCCGCGACGAACTCCCCGGCGATGCTTCGCGTCCATAGCTTTTCCGTATCTGCGGAAGTAACCTTCCAGATATGCCGCAATTCCGGTTATCCGAGGCCGCTCGTCTGCTCGGCGTCAGCGACGACACCGTCCGCCGCTGGGTGCGCGCCGGCCAGTTGACCGCGTTCGACGACTCGGCGGGCCGCAAGGTCGTCGACGGCGCCGAGCTCGCCGCGTTCGCCAAGGCGCAGGCCGAACAGCCGGATGACCCTTCGAGCGTCGGCCGCTCCGCGCGGAACCGGTTCGTCGGGCTCGTCACCGAGGTGATCACGGACAAGGTGATGGCACAGGTCGAGCTGCAGTGCGGCCCGCATCGCGTGGTCTCCCTGATGAGCGCCGAGGCCGTCCGCGAACTCGGGCTGCGGCCGGGGGTGCTCGCGGTCGCCGTCGTCAAGGCGACCACCGTCGTGGTCGAAACCCCGGAGGGAAGCCGATGAGGAAGCTCGCGCCCGTCCTGGCCGCGCTGGCTCTGGCCGCGACGGCCTGTGGTTCGGAGGCGGCGCCTCAAGACGGGGCGAGGACGCTGACCGTCTTCGCGGCGGCCTCGCTCACCGAGTCGTTCGGGGCGATGGGCAAGCGGTTCGAGGCGCAGAACTCCGGGGTGACCGTGAAGTTCGGCTTCGAGGGTTCCTCGGCGCTGGTCCAGAAGCTGACCCAAGGCGCGAAGGCGGACGTCTTCGCTTCCGCCGACAAGGCCAATATGGACAAGGTCGCCAAGGCCGGGCTGATCGACGGGCAGCCGTCGGTGTTCGCCACCAACCGGCTCGTCATCGCGGTCGGCAAGGGCAACCCCAAGGGCATCAAGGGGCTGGCCGATCTCGCGAAGGACGGGCTGACCGTCGTCGTCTGCGCGCCGCAGGTGCCGTGCGGGTCGGCGGCGAAGAAGGTCCAGCAGTCGTCCGGGGTCACGCTCAAGCCGGCGAGCGAGGAGCAGGACGTCAAGTCGGTGCTCGCGAAGGTGCAGACGGGCGACGCCGACGCGGGACTCGTCTACGTCACCGACGCGACCTCCGCGGCCGCGAAGGTGGACAAGGTGGACTTCCCGGAGGCGGCGAGCGCGATCAACGACTACCCGATCGCGGTGGTGAAGGACGCTCCGCAGGCTCAGCTCGCCGGGCAGTTCAGGGACTTCGTCCTCGGCGCGGAGGGCAGGAACGAACTCGCGAAGGCCGGTTTTGGCGCGCCGTGACCCCGCGTTCAGTCCTCTGAATGCGGTAGATGCCCGCGCAAGTACCGCATTCAGAGGACTGAACGCGGGGGTGCCGTGGGTGTTGTGGCCGCCGGCGATCTGCGCGCTGGCGCTGGTCGTACTGCCGGTCGTCGGCCTTCTGGTGCGTTCGGACCTGACGCGCTTCCCGAGCCTCATCACCTCGACGTCGTCGCTGAACGCGCTCAAGCTCTCGCTGATCACCGCCGGACTGTCCACTGTGGCCTGTGTGCTCCTCGGGGTCCCGCTCGCCGTGGTGCTCGCGCGCTCGGGAGCGCGCGGTGTCCGCGTGCTGCGCGCGGTGGTGCTGCTGCCGCTGGTGCTGCCGCCGGTTGTCGGCGGCCTGGCGCTGCTGTACCTGTTGGGCCGCAAGGGTTTCCTCGGTATCCTGGTGACCACCCTGACCGGTGAGCAGGTGCCGTTCACCACGGCCGCGGTGGTCATCGCGCAGACGTTCGTCGCGATGCCGTTCCTGGTGGTCAGCCTCGAAGGAGCCCTCCGCGGCGCCGGCGACCGGTACGAGAGGGTCGCTTCGACGCTGGGCGCCAAACCGTGGACGGTGTTCCGCCGGGTCACACTGCCGCTGTTGCTGCCCGCGCTCGGTTCGGGCATCGTGCTGAGCTTCGCGCGGGCGCTGGGCGAGTTCGGCGCGACGATCACCTTCGCCGGCAGCCTCGAAGGCGTGACCCGGACCCTGCCGCTGGAGGTCTACACCCAGGCCGAGGTCGACGTCGACAGCGCGGTGGCGCTCGCGTTACTGCTCATCCTGGTCGCCGTCGCGGTCATCGCGCTCGCCCGGCCGCGCGCGCTCGAAGGAGTCCGGTCGTGACCCTCGTGGCCGAACTCGCCCTCCGGCGCGGCGAGTTCACCCTGGACGTCGGCTTCGAGGTCCCCGACGGCGGTGTGCTCGCACTGCTCGGACCGAACGGGTCGGGAAAGTCCAGTGTGCTCGGCTGCCTGGCCGGTCTCCTCCGGCCAGGCCGGGCGCGGATCACCCTCGACGGCCGCGACCTGGCGGGACTGCCTCCGCACGCGCGCGGCATCGGCCTGCTCTCCCAGGACGCGCTGCTCTTCCCGCATCTGTCCGCTTTGGACAACGTCGCCTTCGCTCCGCGCTCGACCGGGGCCGGCCGCGCCGAGGCGAAGAAGCGCGCGCGGGAGTGGCTGACCGAAGTGGACGCCCTCGAACTGGCCGGACGGCGGCCCGCGCAACTCTCCGGCGGGCAGGCGCAGCGCGTCGCGATCGCGCGGGCGCTGGCCGCCGAGCCGGGACTCCTGCTGCTCGACGAGCCCTTCGCCGCTCTGGACGTCGACGCGGCACCCGCCATCCGAGGGCTGCTCCGGCGGGTCCTGCGTTCCGGGCCGCCGACCGTGCTGGTCACCCACGACCCCCTCGACGCGCTGGCGCTGGCCGACCACGTCGCCGTCCTCGACGGCGGCCTGATCGTCGAACGCGGCGAGACCCGCAAGGTCCTCTCCGCGCCGCGGACGGCGTTCACCGCGCGGATCGCCGGGCTGAACCTGGTGCCCGGTATCGCCGTCGAGGGCGGTTTGCGCACGTCAGGCGGGCAGTTGGCCGGAATTCCGGCCGAGGATGTCGTCGAGGGGGAGACAGCCGTCGCCGTCTTCGCGCCCAGTGCCGTCGCGGTGTACCTGCGGGACGGCGAACATCGGGGCAGCCCGCGCAACACCGTCGAGGGAATCGTCGACGCGCTCGAACCCCACGGACCGGTGATCCGCGTCCGGGCCCGCGGCGACGACTGGGCGGCGGGCCTCGCCGCCGACCTCACCCCGGCGGCGGTCGCCGAGCTGGCGCTCGAACCCGGCACACCGGTCAATCTTTCGGTCAAGGCGGCGTCCGTGGCTGTTCACGCCGCCTCCGATCATTAGGGTGGGCGGTATGAACGAGCGCCGTTGGACATATCTCAGCGACATGGATGGCGTGCTGGTCCAGGAGGAGCACCTCGTACCCGGCGCGGACGAGTTCCTCAAGGAGCTGCGCGCCAACGACATCGGCTTCCTGGTGCTGACCAACAACTCGATCTACACCCCGCGCGACCTGCGGGCGAGGCTCGAGCGGACCGGTCTCGACATCCCCGAGGAGGCCATCTGGACCTCCGCGCTGGCGACCGCGAAGTTCCTCGCTTCGCAGCGGCCGAACGGCTCGGCGTTCGTGATCGGCGAAGCCGGGCTCACCACGGCCCTGCACGAGGTCGGCTACGTGCTGACCGAACGCGACCCCGACTACGTGGTCCTCGGCGAGACCCGCACGTACAGCTTCAGCGCGATAACCCGCGCGATCAGGCTCATCGAAGGCGGCGCCAAGTTCATCGCCACCAACCCCGACGCCACCGGCCCGAGCATGGAGGGCTCGATGCCCGCCACCGGTTCGGTCGCGGCGCTGATCGAGAGGGCGACCGGCCGCTCGCCGTACTACGTCGGCAAGCCGAACCCGCTGATGATGCGCTCGGCCCTGCGGCGGCTCGGCGCGCATTCGGAGTCGACGCTGATGATCGGCGACCGGATGGACACCGACGTCCACTCGGGAATCGAGGCAGGCTTGCAGACGATCCTGGTGCTCACCGGCATCTCCACGCGGGAGAGCGCCGAGCACTACCCGTACCGGCCGACCAAGATCATCGACTCCATCGCGGATCTGGTCGGGCGCACCGGCGACCCGTTCGGCGAAGGCTGAGCGACCACGACGTCCCCTGCCGACCAGGTGCCGTCCGTACGCGGCGGGTTGCGAAAGCCACTTTCGCAACCTCGGTGGGCGAGGCGGGCGAGCCCCCGTTTCGCGGGCCGTCTTCAGCTCCGCTGACAGGCTGAGCGACACGGCGGAGGGCGGAGGGCTTATCGTCTGACGATGCACGACGATCAGCCCGCGTCCCCGACCTACGTGGTCGGTGACGTCCACGGACACCGGGACGAGCTGGCCGAAGCGCTCCGGGAGAAGGGGCTGATCGACTCCGACGACGACTGGTCCGGCGGGGAGACGACCCTCTGGTTCCTCGGTGACTTCGTCGACCGGGGGCCCGACGGCGTCGGCGTCATCGACCTGGTGATGCGGCTGGAACGGCAGGCCGCGACGGCGGGCGGGCACTGCGGGACGCTGCTGGGCAACCACGAGATCCTGCTGCTCGGGATGTACCACTTCGGCGACACCGAGGTGCCGTCCGACTTCGGTCCGCGCAGCTTCGCCCGCAGCTGGGAGATCAACGGCGGGCTGCTCGAAGACCAGGACCGGCTCACCCCGCAGCATATCGAGTGGCTGACTTCCCGCCCGATGCTGACGCTGGCCGCGAACCATCTGCTGATGCATTCGGACACGCTCGAATACCTCGACTGGGGCGAGGACATCGACGGCATCAACGCGCGCGGCCGCGAAATCCTCGAAGGCAGTGACATCCAGGCCTGGTGGGACGTCTGGCGGCGGATGACCACGCGCTACGCCTTCCGCGGCCCGGACGGCGCCGACGTCGCGCAGCAGGTCATGGACCGGCTCGGCGGCGAGCGGATCGTGCACGGGCACAGCGTGATCGCCGACCAGCTCGGGATCCACCCCGCGCAGATCGAGGGACCGTACCTCTACGCGGGCGGGAAGGCGCTGGGGATCGACGGCGGGTTGTTCGTCGGCGGCCCGTGCCTCATCGTGCCGCTGCCATGGGAGCCCGAGGACTGATCGTCAGGGGAGCTCCACGATCTCCTTGCCCAGCGGCATCAGCGAGACCGGGATCATCTTGAAGTTCGCCACGCCCAGCGGGATCCCGATGATCGTGACGCACAGCGCGACCCCGGTCAGTACGTGCCCGATCGAGAGCCACAGCCCGGCGAAGAGGAACCAGATGACGTTGCCGATCGTCGACGCGGCCCCGGCGTCGCGCCGGTCCACCACGGTGCGGCCGAACGGCCAGAGCGCGTAGGCCGCGATCCGGAACGACGCCAGCCCGAACGGGATGGTGACGATCAGGATGCAGCAGATGATGCCGGCGACGACGTAGCCGAGTGCCATCCACAGGCCGCACAGCACGAGCCAGATGACGTTCAGGATCAGGCGCATCAGACGTGCAACTCCCCGCTGGCCACGGTGACCGCCTGACCCGAAAGCAGGACTCGGTCGCCTTCGAGGTTCATCCGGACGATGCCGCCGCGGGCCGAGGCCTGTTCGCCGACGAGCTCGTCCCGGCCGAGGCGAGCGGCCCAGTACGGCGCGAGGACGCAGTGCGCGGATCCGGTGACCGGGTCTTCGTCGATGCCGACGCCCGGCGCGAAGAACCGGGTGACGAAGTCGATCCCGGCCACGTCACCCGGCGCGGTGACCATCAGCCGCCCGTTCCAGTGCGCGCGCAACGCGGCGAGGTCCGGGGCGAGCGAGCGCACCACGGACGCGTCGCCGACCACCGCGAACAGGTTGTGCTTGCTGCGCCCGACGTACTCGAACTCCAGGCCCGGCAGGATCGCCGACAGATCGTCGTCCGACTCGCGGGGCGGATCCGACGGGAAGTCCATCGACACCCAGCCGTCTTCGGCGCGGCAGCGCAACTCGCCGCTTTTCGTCGTGAAGGTCTGTTCGCCGCCGAGGACGTGCGTGGTCGCCAGCGTCGCGTGCCCGCACAGGTCGACCTCGGTCTCCGGCGTGAACCAGCGAAGCGACTTCGGTCCTTCACTGTCGACACTGTCGACCTCGACAAAGGCCGTCTCCGCGTGCTTCAACTCGGCGGCGACGGACTGCATCCAGCCCGCGTCGCCCGGCGAGTCCAGCAGCACGACGCCGGCGGAGTTACCGGCGAAGGCTTCGGAGGTGAAGGCGTCGACGATGTAGAGGCGCATGTCTTCGACGATATCGGCCACCGTCGCACCAGGCCTCCGGGTTTCCCTGAGGTGGTCTCCACTTGCAGGTGGCCGCCGTCACTCCGCGTTCCTAGACTCGACGCGTCGATGCCGCCGAACGCAGGAGTCTCCATGCCCGACGCCCCCGCCTTGCCGAGCTACGCATCGGGAATCTCGGACACCCCGCTGCTGGGGGACACCATCGGGGACAACTTCGACCGCACCGTCGCCGCCTTCGGTGACCGGGACGCGCTCGTCGACCGCGCCGCCGGGAAACGCTGGACCTACACCGAACTCGCCGCCGAGGTCGACGCGCTCGCGCTGGGCCTGCTGGACCTCGGGATCGCCAAGGGCGACCGCGTCGGCATCTGGTCGCCGAACCGGTGGGAGTGGACCTGCGTCCAGTACGCCACCGCGAAGATCGGCGCGATCCTGGTCAACATCAACCCGGCGTACCGCTCGCACGAACTCGAGTACGTGCTGAACCAGGCGGGGATCAAACTCGTCGTGGCCGCGGCTTCGTTCAAGACGTCGGACTACGCGGGCATGATCGCCGAAGCCGGCCCGAAATGCCCGGCGCTGGAACACGTCGTGCTCCTCGAAAGCGAGGAATGGACGTCGCTGCTGGAGAACGGACGCGGCGCGGATCCGGCGAGGCTCGCCCAGCGCCAGGGCGAGCTGTCCGCGGACGACCCGATCAACATCCAGTACACGTCCGGCACCACGGGTTTCCCCAAGGGCGCCACGCTGAGCCACCACAACATCCTCAACAACGGCTACTTCGTCGGCGAACTCTGCAACTACACCGAAGCCGACAAGATCTGCATCCCCGTGCCCTTCTACCACTGCTTCGGCATGGTGATGGGCAATCTCGCGGCGACGTCCCACGGCGCCTGCATGGTCATCCCGGCGCCCGCGTTCGAGCCGAAGGCCACCCTCGAAGCCGTCGCCGCCGAGAAGTGCACGTCCCTGTACGGCGTCCCGACGATGTTCATCGCCGAACTGGCCGACCCGGACTTCGCCTCCCACGACCTGTCCTCGCTGCGCACCGGGATCATGGCGGGTTCGCCGTGCCCGGTCGAGGTGATGAAGCAGGTCATCGACCGGATGGGCATGGCGGAGGTGTCGATCTGCTACGGCATGACCGAGACGTCGCCGGTGTCCACGCAGACCCGCGCGGACGATTCGGTGGAACGGCGGGTGTCGACGGTCGGGCGGGTCGGGCCGCATCTGGAGGTCAAGGTCGTCGATCCGGAGACCGGGCTGACCGTGCCGCGCGGTGAACCGGGCGAACTCTGCACCCGTGGCTACTCGGTGATGCTCGGCTACTGGGAGCAAGCCGACAAGACGGCCGAGGCGATCGACGCGGCGCGGTGGATGCACACCGGCGACCTCGCGATCATGGACGCCGACGGGTACGTCAACATCACCGGCCGGATCAAGGACATGGTCATCCGCGGCGGTGAAAACCTGTACCCGCGTGAGATCGAGGAGTTCCTCTACACCCATCCGGACATTCTCGACGCACAGGTCATCGGCGTCCCGGACGAGAAGTACGGCGAAGAACTGATGGCGTGGGTCCGCATGCGCGAGGGCGCGGAGCCGCTGACGGCCGAAGCCGTGCGGGAATTCTGCGAGGGGAAGCTGGCGCGCTACAAGATCCCGCGGTACGTGCACGTCGTCGACGAGTTCCCGATGACGGTGACCGGCAAGGTGCGCAAGGTCGAGATGCGGGCGGAGTCGATCAGCCTCCTCGGGCTCGAAAAAGCGGCGGCGACCAAACACGCCTGAGCGCGCCTTCGGCTCTTCCGATTGACATCTGAGGGCAACCTGTCACAGTGCTGACGCGTGTCCTCTGTGCGGCAGAAAGTCCGGCTCTCGCAGAGGACGGGGGCGGTGGGGAGCCGCATAGGGGAAACATGTTCGTGGAACGGGGTAGACGCTTGCTCGTCACGGCCGCCGTGGTCGTGACCATTCCGCTTTCGATTCCCGCGGCGGCGACCGCGGCGGCCGGGCCGATCGATCTCGGCCTGTTGCCGGGTGACGAGCGGACCGCCGTGACGGCGGTCGGCGACCGGGGTCAGCTCGTGGGCGAGTCCTGCGACACCGAACCGCACACGCATTTCTGCACGGCGGTGAAATGGGACCGGGCAGGCCGGATCTCCCCGCTGTCGGCCCTGCCCGGCGGTTTCGGGTCCCCGAAGGCGATCAACGGGAGCGGGGTCGCCGTCGGCAACTCGACCGGGCAGGACCTGAGTACGCGGGCCGTGCGCTGGTCCACGGACGGCTCGATCACCGAACTGCCCGCGCCGCCGGGCGGCCGGACCTGGGAGGCGACGGGGATCAGCACGCTCGGTGTCATCGTCGGGCTGGGCTCGGATGCCAGCGGCAACCAGCAGGGACTGCGCTGGGACCCGTCCGGGAGGGTCACGGTGCTCGCCGCTCCGCCGGTGACGGGGCACTACACCGCGAACGCGATCACCCGTGACGCCCGGTTCATCGCCGGGCAGCTCTTCGGCGACGACGGACGACGCCGGGTCCTTCGCTGGGACGCGGCCGGTGCGGTCACCATGCTGGATTCCCCGAGCGCGGACAGCTGGTTCGGCGCGTTGAACGGTTCCGGTGAGATCGTCGGAAGGACCACGATCGACGGCCGGTACGCGGCGGTGAAGTGGACCGCCGACGGCCGGATGATCGAACTCGGCTGGGTGAACTCGTACGCCACGGAGGCGTTGGGGCTCAACGGTTCCGGGGTCGCGGTGGGGATGGGTTACGTCGATTCCCCGAGCGGTTCGCTTCCCGCCCCGGTGCGCTGGGCGAGCGACGGGACGGTGACGCTGCTGTCCGGCACCGATGGTCAGGCGGAGGACATCGACCCGCGAGGCAGGATCGTCGGTCGTGCGGGCAACGCCGCGCTCTGGGACGCGAACGGGGTGCGGACCGATCTCGGGACGTTGCCGGGCGGCGGGTTCAGCCGGGCGCAGCTGATCGGTCTCGACGGCACGATCGCGGGTGGCGCGGTCGCCGCGGACGGCAACTGGCACGCCGTCTACTGGCCCGCCAGGTAAGGGGCTGAAGGGGACTTTCCCCGCATGGGATGCCGGGAAAGTCCCCTTCGCCGCGTGGGATGCGGTGAAAGTCCCCTTCAGCTCTCGCTAGGCCGCGGTGTTGGCGGCCGCCGCGGCGATCGCCTTCGCGTCTTCTTCGCCGAAGGTCTCTTCGAGGTTCTCCGGCGAATAGTCGAGGTCGATCTGCTCCACCGGCATCCCGCGCGCGGATTCGATCGCGCCGAGGCGCCGCTGCGCCCGGTCGGCCGCGTACTGGATGATCTCCTCCGGATCGTTGTCGAACGGGATCTCCTCGAACTGGTCCTGCACCCACTGGATCATGCCCAGCGCGTGGGGGAGCAGTTCGCCCATCCGCTGCTGCACCGCGTCCCACAGCGAGTCGTCCGCGGCGACGTGACGACGGCAGGTGAAGGTGCCCCATGCCATGTGACGGCGTTCGTCGTCGCCGATGCGGCGCACCAGTTCCTGCATCCCCGGCAGGATGTCGTGCTGCGTGCAGATCAGCTGCCAGGAGTAGTACCCGGTGAGCGCGAGACTGCCTTCGATGACGTGGTTGTAGGTGACGCTCGCGCGGATCTGGTTGAGCGGACTCGGATCGTCCTCCAGTGCGCGCAAGGATTGCGGCAGTTCTTCGTAGAAAAGCTTGCGGTAGTGAGGATTCTCCGCGACGTACGGATGCAGGTCTTCGGTGAGCCCGACGGCGTCCATCCAGCGGCGGAACACCTCGGTGTGCTTGGCCTCCTCGAAACAGAACTGCGTCAGGTACATCTCGTCGCCGAACCGGCCCGTCGCGGACATCGCCCGCATGAACGGCTGGATGTCCTCGGTGACCGCCTCCTCGCCCGCGATGAACTGTGCCACCAGATAGGTCGTCGATCGCTGCTGTTCCGGGTTGAGGCTGTCCCAGCCCTCGCGTTCACGGGAGAAGTCGATATCGGCGGGGTTCCAGAACTTCTTGTTGCCCTTGACGAAAAGCCGCAGGGGGAACGAGTCCCAGTTCAGCCCGCCCTTGCGCAGTGAGGAAAAACCGGTCCGCAGTTCGGAGAGCGTATCGGTCATGACGTACCCTTCGTGTCACTCCATTGTGGACGAATCGGTGGTCAGCGCCCGGATCGCGGGCGCCAGCACGGCGACGACCGTTGCCGCCGCCTCGTCGGCCGGATGCGTCGGCATGACGAGATGGGACAGGGAAAGCCGCACGACGGTCTCCGCCAGCAGCGTGGCGGATTCCGGGGAGAGCGACGGCTCGAACTCCCGGTACTGCCCGGCCGCGACCTCGGTGGCCGCGGTCAGGATGGGCTCGCCCTTGGTGGTGAGCAGGGGGAGAAGGTCCTCGCCGGCTTCGGTGCCCAGCGTGGTGGCGACGAGCCGGTTCTCCCGTGCGTGTTCGATCGTGTAGACGACCGCTTCGCGGATCCCGTCGCGCAGGTCCCGCGCGTCCTGGACACGCAGCCGGATACCTTCGAGGAACTCCGACGTCGTCCGGAGGACCACGGCCTCCGCGAGCGCGCCCTTGGTGCCGAACTCGTTGTAGACGGTCTGCCTGCTCACCCCGGCGCGGGCGGCGACGTCCGCCATCCGCAGGGCCGTGTAGCCGCGTTCGGTGAGCAGCTCGGTGGCCGCGTCGAGCAGCGCCTCTCGCAGAGAGGCCTTGGTCCGATCGGAGAAGCTCGTGATCTCGCCCACAGTTCCAGCTTGACACAGATCGCGTCCATGTCAAAGAAGTTGACGGGCACCCAGCCGGTGTAAATCTGTCGGTGGTGGCGGCTACCGTGGCCGGGTGGGCATCACCGTGGGGTTCGACCTCGACATGACACTGATCGATCCGCGGCCGGGCATGGTCGCGGTGATGAACGCGCTCGGCGTGGAGTCCGGCCTGCCGCTGGACGGCGAGTACTTCGCGGCCAACCTCGGCCCGCCCCTCGACGCCAGCCTGCGGGGCTTCGGGGCGCCGGAGGAGCGGATCCCGGAGCTGGTGGCGCGTTTCCGCGCGATGTACCCGGACACGGTCGTGCCCGTGACGGTCGCGTTGCCCGGAGCGGCCGAGGCGCTGCACGCGGTCCGCGAGGCAGGCGGGCGCACGGTCGTCGTCACCGGCAAGTACGGGCCCAACGCGAAACTCCACCTGGACGCCCTCGGGCTCGAGGTCGACGTCCTGGTCGGAGAGTTGTGGTCGACGGAGAAGGCCGCCGCGCTCACCGAGCACGGCGCCCGTGTCTACGTCGGTGACCACCTCGGCGACATCCGCGGCGCGCTGGCGGCGGGCGCGGTCCCGGTCGGGGTCACGACCGGTCCGTGCACCAAGGACGAGTTGCTCGCGGAAGGGGCCGACGTGGTGTTCGACTCGCTGACCGAGTTCCCCGGCTGGTTCAGCTCTTTCGGCGAGCCTCGCGGATCAGGGCGATCAGACCGAGGGCCAGCCCCAGCGGAGTGATCACGCCCGCCGCGGCGGACAGCCACACCGGCAGGTTCTCCAGACCGGCGGCGAACAGCACGAACACCGCCGTGACGGCGAGCATGCCGAGCGCGAACAGGCCGATGCCGACGCGCATGAGGATCGGTTTGCCCGGCTTTTCGGGGACGGCCACAGCGGCCTCCTTTACTGCGGTCTCCATGAAGCAGAGGGTATCCGCCGGTATCCGCTTCTCCACAGGGCGTGTGGCGAGATACGCTTATGGGACGCGCGCCCTGGGTACGCCCCGGGCGCGTTCGTTGTGAGCAGGACAGCAAAGGACTGGTGAGGGAAGTGCCGACCGGCAAGGTCAAGTGGTACGACGCGGAGAAGGGTTTCGGTTTCGTCACCCAGGATGGGGGCGCCGACGTCTACATCCGCAAAGCCGCGCTGCCACAGGGCGTCGAAGGACTCAAGGCCGGGCAGCGCCTCGAGTTCGGTGTCGCCGACGGTCGCCGCGGCCCGCAAGCGCTCTCCGTCCGGCTGCTGGACCCGCCGCCGTCGGTCGCCGAGGCGCGCCGCCGTCCCGCCGAGGAGCTGCACGGGCTCATCGAGGACATGATCAAGCTGCTCGAGCTCAAGGTGCAGCCGGACCTGCGGCGCAACCGCTACCCGGACCGTAAGAACACGAAGCAGATCGCCGAGATCATGCGCGCCGTCGCGCGGGACCTCGATCCCTGATCGGCCGCCGCCCCCTCGCGTAAACGCCATGAAAGGTCCTTTCCTTGCAAAATTTGCAAGGAAAGGACCTTTCATGGCACGGGAGCCTCACGGACTTGGTGGTCGCCAGGCCTCACCGGTACCCGTGGGGTTGCGCGGTCTGGGGTGGTGTCGCGAAAGCCACTTTCGGGACACCAGACGTCGCGAAAGTGGCTTTCGCGACCTGTTCGCGAGGGCGGTGCCGGGGCAGGACGCGGCCGGAGGTTGCGAAAGCCACTTTCGCAACCCTCAACGTTGCGAAAGCCACTTTCGCAACCCTCCGGCCAGGCGTGCCGCCCTGCAGAACCCCCAAGTACGTGAAGGGGCGAGCAACGGCGGCGGCGTGGTGTCACGACCGGCCGCACCCGTCGAGCGGTAGCAAAGGTCCCTTGCTCCCCTCAGGCGGCGGGCGGCTCGACCTGCAGCGACCAGATCGCCGTGGTGACCGCCTCCGCGTCCTCCGGACGCCCGGTCTGGCTGATCACCGAAGCCTGCGCGACCTCGACGACGAGGATCTGGTCGTCGGGCCGGGGCGTCGTCACGGTGTAGGCGAACCGGTCCAGCGACGTGATGATGTCCTGCTTGAGCTCCTGCGGCTCGCCCTTGCCGTTCACGTACTGCACCGTGACCTTCCACGGCGTCTCCGCGATCGCGCTCGGCACCGAGATCTGCACCGGCTTCCCCGGCCGGATGCGCAGCTTGCCCGCGGCGTCGGGCCGGGTGGTGCACTGCGCGCTCTTGATGTCGCAGGACGCCAGTGGGGCGACGTTCACCGTCTTGCCGTCGGCGAAGAAGGTCACCTCTTCGGGGCCGGGGGCCGCACAACCGGCCACCACGAAACCACCCGCCGCGAGTAGGGCCAAAATACGAAGTCGCCGCATACGGTGAAGATTACGAGCCCGGCCGCCACCGGGAGTCACCGGGCTGCGAGGGGATCGGCGACTCACTGGTCGGCTCCGGGCGCAGCGGCCGGTCGCCGCCCAGGCCCGGGATCAGCGAAGTGCCGCGCCGGACCATGAACGTCTGCGTGAACCCGACGGCCAGCAGGATCGACAGCACCAGGAAGCCGATCCAGTACGTCGGCGGCAGCAGCAGGCCGACGGCACCGCCGAAGCACCAGGACATCTGCAGCACGGTTTCCGACCGCCCGAACGCCGACGCGCGCGACTCTTCCGGCAGGTCTTCCTGGATGACGGCGTCGAGGCTGATCTTCGCCAGCGCGCTCGCGGTCGCGCCGACGAGCGCCACGATCGCCGCCGTCGCCAGTCCCGCCGCCACGGTGGCGATGATCGCGATGCCGAGACAGGCCCCGACACAGGCCAGGATCACCTGATCCGGTTTGCCGAAGTGCAGCCGCGAGCCCAGTGCGTTGCCGAGGAAACCGCCGACACCGGCCGCGGCGCCGATGATGCCGAGCAGCAGCAGCTGGTCGAACGGGCTCTGCCCGCTGCCTTCGGCCTGCGCCTTCACCGCGAACGCGGAGAACATCATCAGGAACCCGGTCAGCACGCGGACGGTGCCGTTGCCCCACAACGAGACGACGATCTGCCGCCCCATCGGCTGCCGCTGCTTCTTGACCCGCCGCTCGGGATGCGCGGACAGCGACGCCGGCACCTCGCCCTCGGTCTTCTCGACCCAGGACGGGATGCGCATCGACTGCACCGCGGCGGCGATACAGATCAGCATGGTGAACCACAGCGCGCCCTGTGAGCCCCAGATCGCGTTGACCCCGCTCGCCAGACCGCCGAACACACCGGCGGCGACCAGGCCGAACACGGTCAGCCGCGCGTTCGTCTTGGACAGCGTGATCTCGGGCGGCAGCACCCGTGGGGTCACGGCGGCCTTGAGCACGGTGAACGACTTCGAGAGCACCATCATGCCCAGCGCCGCCGGGTACAGGAGCCAGTCGTCGAAGTGCAGCGCCATCACGATCGCCATCAGCGCCTGTCCCGCCGAGGACACGCACATCGCGAGCCTGCGGCCGCGCTGGATCTTGTCCAGCGCCGGGCCGATCACCGGCGCGACCAGCGCGAACGGGGCGATCGTGATGAGCAGGTAGAGCGCGACCTTGCCCTTGCTCTCCCCGCTGGTGGCGGCGAAGAACAAGGTGTTGGCCAGCGCGATCGCCATGGCGGCGTCGCTGGCGTAGTTCAGCATCACCGCGTACGTCAGCGACGTCAGGCCCGATTTGTCGGCACCGTCCGCCTTCGTCGCGCGCTGGAAGGCGCCGACGGCCTGCCCGGTGAGCTGGCGGCTGCGCATCGCCGCGACCCGGGTGACCGTGATCTTCTTCGGCATCTTCGGCAGGGAGCCCGCGCGTGGCGGGGCAGCGGTCGTCGGATGCTCGTGCGGCTGCTCTTGGGCGACCCGCGGTTCACCCGCGTACCCGCCGGTGTCGTAGTGCTCGTACTCGCCGCTGCCCGGCGGGTGCTCGTCGTAGAACCCGCCCGGACGACGCCGGACGGGTTCGGTCTGCCGCTGCGAAGGATCCGGATACGGTCGCGCGCCGCGGGGAGGGGTCCTCGGCGGGGGCGGCGGTGGTGGCTGGTGGTGCCCCATCGGGATCGCGCTGGTGCGCGCCTCGTCGGCGGTCGGCCCGGCCGGATGCGGCTGGTAGTGGGGTTGGTGCCGCGGACGGCCGACGGGCGGCACCGGCTGCTGGTCGACACGGGTCGGCGGCGGCGCGGACCAGTCGCGCGCCTGGGCGGCTCCCGGCTCCGGCGTCCACTTCCGCTTGCTCTTGCGGCCACGCTCCTTGCCCGGCCTGCCGGAAGGCGTGCCGTCGGGTCCAGAGTTCGAGCCGAAGATTCCCACGCTTCAATCCTGCCTTACGCGGGTCTCGCTTCGCGCGTTCACCACTGCTTTCTAGGAGGTCGCGACGAATTTCACGCGGAACATCCTTGGCCAGAGCTTGCCGGTGAGCAGGAATTCGTCGGTCCCCGGCACCGCCGCGATGCCATTGAGGACGTCGGCGGACCGCCGTTCGTCGGGAGTGAGCAGCCCGGATGCGTCGATCTCGCCGGTCACCCGGCCGGTCGTGGCGTCGATCCGCAGGATCCGGTCGGTCTGCCAGACGTTCGCGTACACGGAGCCCCCGACGCATTCGAGCTCGTTCAGCTGGTCACGGCCGACCTCGACACTGCCCGTCGGCGCGAAGGTCACGGGGTCGCGGAAGGTCAGCTTCGACGACCCATCGCTCATCACCAGCCGCCCGTCGCGGTGACACAGCCCCCAGCCCTCGCCGGTGTAGTTCACGCGCCTCAGCTCGGCCAGCGTCTTGGCGTCGCGTTCGATCGCGACGCCGTCCTGCCAGGTGATCTGCCAGGCCGTCCGCCCGAGCACGGTGATTCCCTCGCCGAACAGGCCGGGCAGTTCCTGCCGGACCGCCGGCGCCGCGCCCGGGGGCCCGGCCCGCATCGACGACTTCCCGACCAGGCCGGTTCCCTCGTACAGCGTCTCGCCGGAGAACTCGAGGCCCTGGGTGAAGGCGGCCGGGTCGTGGGGCAGCGTCGAGAGCACCCGCACCTTGAGTTTCTCGGGCGCGGGCGGGGTGGCGTCGCTCACCGGCGCGGCGGCGCAGCCACCGAGGACGGCGGCCAGCAGGAGTGACATGGTCATCAGCGTGCGCACGCGGACAGCCTGACACGGACCGCGATATCGCGTGCGGCAGAATGGGGGCATGACCCTGCTGTTGACCCTGGACGACGGCTCCATCCAGCGCAAACTCGCCGAGGCGGTCGATCTCGCCCGTGCGGCGGTGCTGGAGGACGCCGGTGCCGAACAGGTCGGCGCGCACGTCGGCGTGGACCGGGAGGACGCGGTCTCCGCGAGCCACCTGTTCGAGGCGACCGTGTCGGGTTATCGCGGCTGGCGCTGGTCGGTCACGGTCGCGCTCGCCGGCGAGGAAGAGCCGATCACGGTCAGCGAGGTCGTGCTGATCCCCGGTCCGGAGGCGCGCGTTGCCCCGGCGTGGGTCCCGTGGGACCGCCGCGTCCAGGCGGGCGACCTCGGCGTCGGCGACATCTTCCCGGTGGAGAAGGACGACCCGCGGCTCGTCCCCGCGTACCTGGAGTCCGACGACCCCGCGGTCGAAGCGGTCGCCAAGGAGACCGGCCTCGGCCGGGTCCACGTGCTGTCCCGCTACGGCAGGCTCGACGCCGCCGCCCGCTGGCACGGCGGCGAGTTCGGCCCGCGGTCGGACATGGCGCGCAGCGCGCCGGACGTCTGCGGGAGCTGCGGCTTCTTCGTGCCGCTCGCCGGGTCGCTCAGCGCGGCCTTCGGCGCGTGCACCAACGACATCTCCCCGGCGGACGGTCACGTCGTCGACGTCGAGTACGGCTGCGGCGCGCATTCCGAGATCGAGGTCGAGGTGACCTCGTCGGTGCCGGTGGCGGAGCTGGTCTACGACGACTCGCTGATCGACTTCGAGCCCGCGCCGGAGGCCTCCGCCGAGGTCCAGCCGGAGGCCGAGCCCGAGACCGTCGCCCCGGCCGAGGAGACCGCCGACGAAGCTCAGGTCGAAGCCGAAAGCGCCAGTGAGCACTGACCCGTTCGGCACCGAGCGGCTCCGCGCCGCCGTCCTGCGGGCGTGGGCCGATTCGCCGACGCGGTTCACCGAGGACACGAACACCGAGAACGACCTGCGGGTCGGCGGCTACCGTGACCGGCTGTTCGTCGAGCTGGCGCAGAACGCCGCCGACGCCGCCCTCGCCGCGGGTGAGCGCGGCAGGCTTCGGGTGTCCATCGTGGACGGTGAGCTGAGGTTCGCCAACACGGGCGCGCCCCTGGACGCCCGCGGGGTCGAATCCCTTGCCTCCCTTCGCGCTTCCGGTAAGGGCGAGGAGACCGTCGGCCGCTTCGGCGTCGGGTTCGCCGCCGTGCTCACGGTTTCCGCCGAGCCGAGGATCGTTTCGGTGACCGGCGGGGTCGCCTTCTCCGCGGAACGCACGCGCGCCGAAGCAGGTCGCGCCGGCGACGTTCCCGTGCTCCGGCTTCCGTGGCCGGTCGCCGAAACCGAACCTCCCGTGCCCGAAGGTTTCACCACCGAGGTCCGGCTTCCGCTGCGTGAGGGCATCGACGGCGAGGCCTTGCTGGCGGACCTGAAGAACGACATCGGCGATCTCCTGCTCACCCTGTCCTGGCTCGAAAGCATCGAGGTCGAAGGCGGTGCCTGGCGCCGGTCCGAGCTCGGTGACGGTGTCGTCGAGCTCGCGTCGCCGGACGGTTCCGAACACTGGCAGGTCCATCGCGGCGACGTCGTCTGGGCCGTTCCGCTGGACGGGCCCGGTTCGCCCCGGCCGCTCGGTGAAGACGTCCTGCACGCGCCGACCCCCACCGACGACGAACTTTCCCTGCCTGCCCGGCTGATCGCGACGTTGCCGATCGAGCCGTCCCGTCGCCGCGCACTGCCGGGTCCGGAGCTGACGGCGGCGCTGACGAACGCCGCGCGGGAGTACGTCGAACTCGTCCGTTCCTTGCCGGGCAAGGAACGGCTGGCGCTTGTGCCCGGCGCGGACTTCCCGCGTTCCACTGTGGACGGAACGCTGCGAGAGGCCATCCTCGAAAATCTCGCCGACTTGCCTTGGCTTCCCGCGCAATCAGGGGACGACTTGCCGGGGCGTCGGGCGCGTGTCCTGTCGGTGGACGTGCCGGGGCTGGCGCCGCTGCTGGCGGACCTCGTGCCCGGACTGACTTCACTGTCCGGTGTGGACCTTCGCGCGGTCGGCGCGCAGGCGCTTTCGCCCGCCGAGGCCATCGATCTGCTGGCCGGGGCGCAGCGCGAGCCCTCGTGGTGGCGTTCGCTCTACGACGTGCTGCTCCCGGCACTCGAAGCGCACGACCTCACCAAGGACGACCTCGGCGCCTTGCCGGTGCCGATGTCGGACGGCCGCACCCTGCCCGGCGTCCGCGACGCGTTACTCGTCGGCGGCTCGGCGGAGCTGCTCGAACTTCTGTCCGATGTGGACATCATCGGCCTGCGGCTGGTGCATCCGGCCGCGGCGCATCCGTTGCTGGAACGCTTGGGAGCCAAGCACGCCGAGGCGGGGGATCTGCTCGAAGCCGACGCGCTCAGCGCCGCCGTCGAACGCAGTGCCGAAGACGTCCGGTCCGGTTTGGACGGTATGGCCCTCGCGGGCGCGGTGCTCCGCCTGATCGCCGAGGTCGGCGATGAGGCCCCCGATTGGGTGGGCGCCTTGGCTTTGCCGAGCGAGGACGGCTGGCGGCGCGCGGACGAACTCGTCCTGCCCACCTCGCCGCTGGGCGACATCTTCGATCCCGAGGTGTTCGAAGAAGACGGCGCCTTGTCCGTGCTGGACGAGGAATTCGCCGAGGACTGGCCGTCGGCCACGCTCGTCGCGGTCGGCGTGCTGGACTCCTTCGCGATCATCACCGACGACGAACCCCTGGAACCCGAGCACGGCCTGCCCGACGAGCACGACTGGTGGGATTCGCTGGAGCGCCCGCCGTCACGGGTGCTCGCCGTGCGCGATCTCGACCTCGTCGGCGACGACGCCTGGCCCGACGCGCTGCGGTTGCTCGCGTCGCGCCCCGAAACCTGGCGTGCCCTCACCGAACCCGGCGGGCACACCGGCTGGTGGCTCGCCCGGTACGCGCTCCTGGACGGACACGCGCCGCTCGATTGGCGGATGCCGGAAGCGTCCGCGCTGGCCGGGCTCTACGACGTCGTCCCAGATTCGGGGCTGAGCAAGGAGATCCTGCTCGCCGTCGGCGTCCGGACCGAGCTGGGAGCCGACGCCGAAGACGTCGAAGATCTCTTGGAACGGCTGGGTGATCCCGCGCGCAAGGTGAGCCCTGGACTCGCTTCCCGGGCGCACGCGGCACTCGCCGAGTACACAGTGGACGTCGCGCCGCCGGACCGTGTCCGCGCCGCCGACGGTTCGGCCGTCGACGCTCGCGACGCCGTCGTGCTCGACGTGCCGTGGTTCGCCGCCGTGCTGGCGCCGGAGCGGATGGTCGTCGCGGCGAGCGGTGCCGTCGCGCTGGCGGAACTGCTGGACCTGCCGGTGGCGAGCGGTCTCGACGCCAAGGTCACCGAAGACGGCGAATTCGTGCCATGGACCGAGCTGTCCGCGCTCCGGCTGGCCGCCGATCAGCTGGGCGTCGAGCTGCCCGAGGGTGGCGTCTTGCTGCACGAGGCGCTGACGGTGACCTTCGAGGACGCGGAGCACGACGTCGCCTGGTGGTCCGACGGCAGGCTGCACGCCGCCGACACCCCCGAAGGCCTCGGCCGCGCCTTCGCCTGGGCCACGGACCGATGGGCCGACCGGCACGTCCTCACGGCCCTGCTCGAAGACCCCTCGCCTTCGGCCCTGCTCAACTGACGCGTTTAGTCCTCTGAATGCGGTGCTAGAAGCGTTGGGCGCCCTTCGAGCCCCGGCGGGAGGCGGCGCGCTGCCAGGCGATGATCGCCAGCCCGATGAAGCCGAGCACGAGGCCGGAGAACGCCGTCTGCACCCAGATGCCGTCGGTCACAAAGAACAGGACCACGGTCGCGACCGCCCAGAGCGAGGTACCTACGATCACCACCGGCGTCAGGTCGGTCAGCCGCTTCGGCAGCTCCGGCGTTGGCCGCAATGAACCGTTTACTTCCCCGGAATTGATCGATTCGCCCACGTGGGGAAGGGTACCCGGCAACGGGCGAAGGGTGGTACGCGATGGCGGAGCAGCGCACCCGGTCCACACTGGACCGGTTCTTCAAGATCAGCGAGCGCGGCTCGACACCGGGGCGTGAGATCCGCGGCGGGGTCGTCACCTTCTTCACGATGGCCTACATCGTGGTACTGAACCCGCTGATCCTCGGCAGTTTCTCCGCCGACGACGCGGGCGCGCACAAGGACGTCCTCGGCAACATCCTCCCCGTCCCGCAGGTCGCCGCGGTGACCGCGCTGGTCGCCGGCGTGCTGACCATCGTCATGGGGCTGGTCGCGAACTACCCGTTCGCCATCGCCACCGGTCTCGGCATCAACAGCCTGATCGCGGTCACCTTCGCCTCCCAGATGACCTGGCCGGAGGCGATGGGCCTGGTGGTGATGGAAGGCCTGATCATCGTCCTGCTGGTGTTCGCCGGTATCCGGACGGCGGTGTTCAACGCCGTGCCGCCGCCGCTGAAATCCGCGATCGCGGTCGGCATCGGCCTGTTCATCTGCCTGATCGGCCTGGTCGACGCCGGCTTCGTCCGTCGCGTCCCGGACGACGCGAAGACGACCGTGCCGGTCGGGCTCGGCATCAACGGTTCGATCGCGTCGTGGCCGACGCTGGTGTTCGTCGTCGGCCTGCTGATCACCGGAATCCTGGTGGCGAAGCGGGTCAAGGGCGCGATCCTGATCGGTGTCCTCGCCTCGACCGTGCTGGCGATCGTCATCGAGGCGATCACCAAGGTCGGCCCGTCGAAGGGCGTCAACCCGCAGGGCTGGAACCTCGGCTACCCGGCGCTGCCCGACCAGGTCCTCGGCGTGCCGGACCTCTCGCTGGTCGGCGACATCTCCTTCGGCGCCTGGACACGGTTGCCGATCATCACCGTCGTGCTGCTGGTGTTCACCCTGGTGCTGGCGGACTTCTTCGACACCATGGGCTCGATGACCGGCCTGGCGAAGGAGGGCGGCCTGCTCCCGCCGGACGGCAAACTCCCGAACGTCGGCAAGGCCCTGTTCGTCGACGGCACCGCCGCGGTGGCGGGAGGTTTCGCGTCGTCGAGTTCGAACACCGTCTTCGTCGAATCCGCGTCCGGTATCGCCGAGGGCGCCAGGACCGGGCTCGCGAACGTCGTCACCGGCGTGCTCTTCATCGCGGCCATGTTCCTGACGCCGCTTTATCAGGTCGTCCCGGTCGAGGCCGCCGCTCCGGCGCTGGTCGTCGTCGGCGCGCTGATGATGAGCCAGGTGAAGGAGATCGACTTCTCCGACTTCACCGTCGCGCTGCCCGCGTTCCTGACCATCGTGGTCATGCCGTTCACCTACTCGATCGCCAACGGCATCGGCGCCGGCTTCGTCAGCTACGTCGTCATCCGCGCGGTCACCGGCAAGGCCAAGGGTGTGCACCCGCTCATGTGGGGTATCGCGGTGATGTTCGTGGCCTACTTCGCGGTCGGCCCCATCCAAGCCGCGTTCAACTGACCAGCGGTTATGTCAGCCGTGGGCGATCTCACGGGCCGATGATCCGATCGTGAGGTATGCTAACTATATGTCCGGAGACACGCACGAGCGCTCACTGGCGAGCCGCCTGCGTCTCGCGGTGGTGCGGCTGAATCGACGGCTGCGGGCCCAGCGTGCCGGTGACGGCATCTCGCTGACCCAGGTGTCCGCGTTGTCGACGCTGCACAAATGCGGTGCGCTGACCCCCGGTCAGCTCGCCGCGAAGGAAGGCGTCCAGCCGCCCTCGATGACGAGGGTGATCGCCGCGCTCGAGGAGATGGGTTACGTCGAGCGCAGGCCGCATCCGACGGACGGCCGCCAGGCCATCGTCGAGTTGTCCGACCGCGGCCGGGCCTACGTGATCGAGCAGATCACCGCGCGGGAGATCTGGCTGGACAAGCAATTGGCGGAGTTGAGCGCCGAAGAACGTGAAGTGCTCTCTCGCGCCTCCGAGATCATCGACAGGATGGCGGGGAACTAACAGCGGTGACGACCACGGGTAACGAAACACAGTGTCCTTCCAAGACCACCGTTACCCGGGAACCCGCTCCACCGTCGCCTCCCGTGCCCGAGAAGCCGCGCGGGAGCATGTTCACCTCGCTGAAGGTCCGTAACTACCGGCTCTTCTTCACCGGCCAGGTCATCTCGAACATCGGCACCTGGATGCAGCGCATCGCGCAGGACTGGCTGGTATTCACCCTCAGCGGCAACGACCCGATCGCGCTCGGCATCGCGGTCGCCCTGCAGTTCCTGCCGACGCTGTTCCTCTCGTTGTGGGCCGGGGTGCTCGCCGATCGCGTCGACAAGCGGCGGCTGCTGATCGGCATCCAGATCGCCGTGCTGGCGCAGGCGGTCGTCCTCGGCGCGCTTGATCTGAGCGGGATCGCGGCGCTCTGGCACGTCTACCTGCTCTGCTTCACGCTCGGCGTGACGGCGTCGCTGGAAGTGCCCGCGCGGCAGTCGTTCGTCGCCGAGATGGTCGGCAGGGACAAGGTCACCAACGCCGTCGCGCTCAACTCCTCGATCTTCAACATGGCCCGCATCGTCGGGCCCGCCATCGCGGGTTTCGCGATCACCTGGGTCGGCACCGGCTGGCTGTTCATGGCGAACGCGGTGAGCACGGGCGCCGTCATCGCCGCGCTGGTGATGATGAACCCGGACAAGCTCTTCCGCGGCCCGGCCATCCCGCGCGAGAAGGGGCAGCTCGTCGAGGGGCTGCGCTACGTGCGGCGGCGCAGCGACCTGATGACCGTGATGGTGCTGGTGTTCTTCGTGAGCACGTTCGGCATCACGTACTTCACGTCGCTGCCGATCGTCGCCGCGAACGTCTTCCACACCAACGCCGACGGCTACGGCCTGCTGTCGACGCTGGTCGCCGTCGGCACCTTCACCGGCGCGCTGATGTCGGCCCGCCGCAACACCCGCGGCGGTCCGCGGGTGCGGCTGCTGCTGATCTCGGCGTTCCTGCTCGGCGCGTTCGAGGTGGTCACCGCGTTCATGCCGACGTACCTGACCTTCGGTCTCGCGCTGATCCCGCTCGGCTTCGCCACGATCACCTTCCTGAACACGGCGAACGCGCTGGTGCAGACCGCGGTCAGCCCGGAGATGCGCGGCCGCGTGATGGGCCTGTACGTGCTGGTGCTGATCGGCGGGAACCCCGTCGGCGGCCCGATGACCGGCTGGATGGCCGACGCGTTCGGCGGCCGCTCGCCGTTCTACATCGGTGGCGCGGTCTCGGCGCTCGCCGCGATGGCCTGCGCCGTCGTGCTGATCCGGCGCGGCGGGGTGAGCCTGCCGGTGCGTCGGTTCGGGAACGGTCTGCGGGTGCTGAAGCGGGAGCGGGTGTGAACAGACTCGGCGTCGAACCGTCGGTGACCGGCGAATCCCGGTTCCTCGACTGGACGATCGACGGCGTCGCGCTGCGCACGCTGGTTCCCGTGCAGGAGCAGACGCCGCTGTTCCTGGACGGCGACGAGGCGTGGCGGGAGGCCGCGGTCCGGACGCTTCGCCGTCTGCTGGGCCGTCTTCCCGGCGATTTCGACGACGGCCGGGTCGCGTTGCTGGTGTGCCCCTTGTGCGGTGATCTCGGCTGCGGTGGGTACAGCGTCGAGGTCGTCTTCGGCGAAGACGTGGTCGAGTGGCGGGCCTTCGGCTGGCAAACCGACTACGAGCCGTTCGACGACCCGGAGGAGTACCGGTTCACCGGGGCGAGCTTCGAACGGAACGCGTACGAGACGTTGCTCGTCGATCTCCTGTCGAACTACCGCGCCTAACGCCCGAGCAGCGGCGGCACCATCTTTTCGGCGAGGGCCTTGAGGTCGCCGGTGCCCTTGAATTTCAGCGTCTGCCCGCTCGGGTCACCGGTGAGCTGCACGACGACGCCGCGTCCGTCGATCTGGGCGGGCAACCCGGCGATCGTCGTGGTCGGAGCGACGGCGGTGGACAGTTCGCTGTAGTCCGCGGTCACGCCGTTCAGCTCGCAGGCGGCGAAGAAGTTCGGCTTCGCGTTGTCCGGCGGCACACCGAGCGCGCGGCCGAGCTCTCCGCACAGCAGCCACGAGATCACCGGGAGCGGTTTGTCCTTGATCGGGCCGGGTTCGGTTTTCTCCAAGGGGATCTCGCCGTCCTCGCCGACTTTCGGCAACTTCGGCCCCGGCGGCATCGCGCCGGCGATCAGTGCTTCGGCGAGCGCCCTCGCCTTCTTTTCGGTTTCGGGGCTCTCGACGATCCTGCCGCGGAGCGAAACGTGCAGGACCGGCGAGGCGCCGATGTGCGGCGCGACCTCGACCAGCTCGACGCTCAGAGTGGTGCCGTCCTTGTCCGTGGCGATGACTGCGAGCTTGCCGGCGACCGTGGTCTTCGTGGGCAGGCCGCGGCTCGTGTCTTCCGGCAGCGCCGGGATCATCTGCGTGCTGACGTCGAGCTCAGCCGTGACCGCGTGACAGGACTGGCCGGCCTCGCGAAGCGTGCGACCGCCGAGGATCTCCGCCCAGCGCTGCTCCGGGATCGCCTGGCACAGCACCTGCGCGGCGGTTTCGTCCGTCAGCGCGGCCACCATCTCGCCCGTCGGCATCATGACCGGACGGAGCTCCTGTCCGGACTTGGACGGCCAGACTTCGGGGAGTTTCGCCTCGGTACCGGGATCGTCCCGGTTCAGCAGGGTGATCGCGACGAAGATGCCAACCCCGAACAGCAGCAGGGCACTGACGAGCGCGCAGCCCGCCCAGATCCACATCGGACGGTCGGTCTTGCGCGCGATGGCTCGGTAATCGTTCGGGGTGGCCACGGGGTGAAGCTAGCCCGTCGGGCGCCGCCTGTCCGGCGAAACGCCAACCCGATGGATGGATCCGCAGGAGTGGGTCTTCGAGGAGGGTTGCGGTAGACTTGGTTCAGCGCTGGTCAGTAGACCGGCGAAGTGGACCCGGCAGCCTTCCGGACGGTGGGTGGGCCGGGTTTCGCGTATCCGGGCTCATACGATTCTGATCTCTTTCGCCATTTCTCTCACTCGGCTCTTCCAGTGGCCGCCGCGCTGCCAGCACCAGGCGAGGGCGTCCGGGACGGCGAGCAACGGTTCTTCGAAAGCACGCAGATGCCGGTATTCGAGAGTGTCTTGGCAGCCATGTCGTCGGACGGAGCGGTAGAGCGTTTTTCTGTCCAGCTCCACTATCGACTCGTCGCTTTCCAGGACCAGCATTCGTGTCCCGGTGCTCGAGAGGTCCTCGACCAGTGCGTCCAGGCAGGTTTCGCGCTGACGACGTCGATGATGCGCGGAAGCGTCGTAGATCGTCACCGTCGGCCCGAGTCCGGCGATGGTGTCCAGAATCCGTTTCCGGCGTCCATCGTTCTCGTGGGTGAAATGCAGACGACGTTGCCCCGGAAGCACCAGGCCGCGTATGGCACGTCGGGCGGACGTGAGGTCGCCGGAAAGCAGCGCGGCGGCCGTCACCAGGTAGCCGCGCTCCTTGCTCTCGTCGACGAACACGTGGCTGGTCATCCGCTCATTGTTCCGGTCAGGGCCGACAAGACGATCATCGGCCGAGAGTGATGCCCTTGCGTGTAGGCAAAAGGAGGCCGACTACGCGGCCGCGCGCCGCTGGCCGATCATCGACCTGGACCCGATGCTCACGATCACGTCGCCGCCCGCGTTGTTGACCAGGCCGTCGAGCCTGGCGACGCACCGGTCGACCAGCCAGGCGCCGGTGACGACCACCGCCTTGCCGCTCAGAAGACTCATGGAGACCAGTGCGCCGTCACCCGGAAGGGTGAGATCGGCATCTCTCGGCCGAACCCCTTGTCGGGGTAGATGAGGTTAGGCTAACCTCATACATGTCCGCTTCGTGGTGGGAGCGGCAGTCAGTTCGGGAACGGACGAAGCCCCGCAACCGGGTCACCCCCGGAGGCGGGGCTTCGTTCATTCCGGAGGGTTCATGGTCGATGACCATGCCGATTCGGTCAAGGCACCCGGTCGAGTTCGATCCCGAACTCCTTCCGGTAGGCGTCCAGGATCTCCTGTTCACCCGAAAGCCTGGTCTCCTCGCGGACGCCGTGGGTGGTGACGATCAGCTTGTCGCCCGCCAGCGTGACCCGCCCGTGCCTGGTCGGCAGCGAGCACGTCGGCCCCTGCGTGAAATGCGAGTCCGGCGACGTCGACTGCCAGAAGGCTGTCGGGACGAACTCGTCCAGATCCCGCGGACGCCGCTCGATCCGGTACTGGGGTTGGCCGTCCCGCAGGACGTCGATGTCCCCGTAGGGTGCGTCAAGGACCAGGAATTCACCCTCCGGGTCGGCCTGCGCCTCGGTGGCGGTCAGCCGCAGCGGAAACCGGCTGAACCGGCCGAAGCCGACGTCGGCCAGCCAGGGTTCGTCCAGGTCGACGTGGATGACGGCGTGGTCGAACGGCGGCCCGAGGGTGCCGTCCGGCCGGAACACCTTCGCCGACCTGAGCTCAGCGTCGAATCCGAGTTCTCGCAGCAAGGCGGCGAAGAGCCCGTTCAGCTCGTAACAGAAGCCACCACGGCGCCGGAGCACGATCTTGTCGAACAACGCCTCGGTGTCCAGGACGATCGGCTCGCCGAGGTGGATGCTCAGATTTTCGAACGGGACCACCGCGAGGTGGCGTTCCTGCAGTGTCCGCAGCGTGGCGACGTCCGCGGTGGCGGGACGATCGAGCCCGAGGCGGTCGAGGTATGCGGCGACGTCCATGCGTCCACCTTCACACCTCGACTCCGCTGGAGGTCAAGGCGGAAACAAGAACGGGGCCCTCCCGGAGAGGAGAGCCCCGCTTCGTGGCGAGAGAGGTCAGCCGAGCAGCAGGCCGTTGCCACCGGCGACGGCGTTGTCGAACCGCTTGGAGATCTCGGCCCAGTTGAAGATGTTCCAGAGCGCCTTGACGTAGTCCGGCTTCACGTTCTTGTAGTCCAGGTAGAACGCGTGCTCCCACACGTCGACCAGCAGGATCGGCGTGGTCGGCAGGACCAGGTTGTTGTGGTGGTCACGCAGCTGCTGGGTGATCAGCGTCTTGCCGATCGGGTCCCAGGAGAGCGCGGCCCAGCCGTTGCCCTGGATCGTGGTGGCGACCGCGGTGAACTGCGCCTTGAACTTGTCGAAGGAGCCGAACGCCTCGTCGATCGCGGAGGCCAGCTCGCCGGTCGGCTTGTCGCCGCCTTCCGGGGAGAGGATCTTCCACCACACGACGTGGTTGGCGTGCCCGGCGAGGTGGAACGCCAGCGTGGTCTGCAGGCCGACGATGTCGCCGAAGTTGCCGGCCTCGCGGGCCTCGGCGATCTTGTCGAGCGTGTCGTTCGCGCCCTTGACGTAGGTCGCGTGGTGCTTGCTGTGGTGCAGCTCGTTGATCTCGCCCGAGATGTGCGGCGCCAGAGCGCTGTAGTCATAGTCGAGATCGGGGAGCACGTAGCGGGCCATCGGCCCTCCTTCTGTCTTCGACACAAGTTTCCAAGGACGAACTTAGTCGTCTTCACCCGTTTGCGGCGACCGGGGGCGCCGCGTTTCTCCCCAGGTGGAACGACCCGTTCGTAGCGGCTGTACCCGGTGGGGCCACCGCCTGAAACCCACCTTGCTAGCTCCAGTTAGCTGGAGGTCAAGGCGATGTGACGGCGGTCATCAAGCCAGGTAGGGCAACCCGACCAGGTGATAAGAGGCGATCACCCCGAGGAAGGCCACCAAGGCCACGGAAACCACCGTGTAGGTGATCCTGGCGGGGGTGTTCCACCAACGGCGGAGCCACGCGAGCACCGTGCAGACGACGGCCGCGCCGGCCAGGAGCAGGACGACGTTCGGCAGGAGCAGGGTGACGCTCAGCAAGGGGGAGTGCCCGGAGGTCAGCGCGACGGCCGCGGCGCTCAGATCGCTCATGAGGAGCGCGAAACCGCCCGTGAACAGCAGGACCGCGAGGGCCGCGGACCAGGCGGCGACGGTCGCGAACCGGGCGCCCGACGGGTTCCGGTCACGGCCTCGCCGGACGAACGCGCGGATCGGCCACCACACCAGCGCGCCCAGCAGGAGCAGCAGCGCGATACCGAGGACCAGCAGATGCGTGGAGGGCGATCCGAGCCACGACGTGCGTTCGTAGGAGGAGTTCGGGTCGTCGCCCGCGAAGAGCAGCATCTCGTCGCCGGACTCACGGAACGCGAGCCGCTCGCCCGCCGCGTCGGTGAACAGACCGGGCTCGGTCTGCGTCCATCGCCTGGTCCCCTCGCCGAGACCGGACGTCGTCAGCACGCCGTCGCCCTCGACCGTCACCGTGACGCCGCCCGCGAGCGCACGGACCTTCGTGAAGCTGTCGTAGTCCAACCGGGTGTTGTTGTAGCTGCCTTCGAACCGCGAGACATCCCCCGTCAGTGGCACTGGGGCGGGTACGGGAGCGGCGGGCTGGAGCCGGTCGACGAAGGCTTTGAGCACCTCGGCGGTCACCGCGGCGGCGTCGCCGGAGAACGCGCCACCGTTGAACGCCAGGTACACCCCGATGTTCTTTTCCGGGATCAGCTCCAGCACGCTGAAGAAGCCCGGTGAGTCACCGGTCTTCTCCACCATGCGCAGGCCGTTCAGGTACCGCTCGGAGAAGCCGAACCCCATCGCGGGCAGTCGCGGGTCGTTGCGGAACCGCGCGCCGTGCAGCTGGTCGAGCAAGGAGCGGCTGAACACGCCGGGGACGAGGTTCGCCGACAGGTAGCGGCCCATGTCGGCCGGAGTGGCGACGTTCCCGTCACCGGCGGGTGGTTCGGGGCCGAAGTTGGCGGGCGGGACGACCTGCGCGGAGCCGTCCCAGCGGTAGCCGGTCGCGAGAGGGACGTCCGGGGTGGGCTGGGCGACGCTGCTGTCCTTCATCCCCGCCGGTTCGAAGATGTACTGCCGCACGTAGTCCGCATAGGACTGTCCGGACGCGAGTTCCACGAGATGCCCGGCCAGCGCGAAGCCGTAGTTCGAGTAGATGGCGACCTCGCCGGGCGGGCGGACGCGGGTGGGCATCTCGTTCGCGAGGTGCTCGGCGAGCGAGGGGAGTTTCTCGTCCCGCGGCGTGAACATCCGGTACACGCGGTCTTCGAAACCCGCGGTGTGGGTCAGGAGGGAGAACAGGGTGACCGGGCGGCCGGGGAAGGTTTCGGGGATCTTGAACGACTTCAGGTAAGTGTTGACGTCGGCGTCCAGCGCCAGCTTGCCCTGTTCGACGAGCCTCATCGCGGCGGTGGCGGCGATCGACTTGCCGACGGAGTTGATCAGGAACCCGGTGCGTTCGGGGTCCACTTTGGCCTGAGTGTCCACTGAGGACACTCCGTAGCCTGCCGAGAAAACCGTCTTGCCGCCTTCGACGACCACCACGGCGGCGCCGGGAATGTGATGCTCGGCAAGGCTTCGCGGGAGGATTTCGTCGAAGACGCCGGCGGCGGAGCCGGGTGTCGCCGCTTGGGCGGCGGGGGCACTCAGGACCGTCGCGACGGTCAGCAGGGCGGCGGTGGCCGCGATCCGGAACATACCCCGAAAGTTAGGGTTTTCCCCGGGGAGAAGGGATCCGGCGGGCCGCCGATCGTGGGGTGGGGCCTGCCCTACCTCCCGACCGGCTCCCCCGCGCGTGCTATGAACGGTCCGTTACTTGCAAAATTTGCAAGTAACGGACCGTTCATGGCGTTCGGGAGCGATGTCAGGCGGCCCGGTACGCGTCCAGCTCGCTCGCCAGCTCGTCGAACACCGCGATATTGCACTCGAAGGCCACGATGGCCTCCTCGATCAGCCGCGCGCGCTCGTCCTCGGTCCACGGCGCCGAGTTGAGCTGCTCGCGGTAGTTGTCCCGGAACTTGGGCGCGCTGCCCAGCTGGTCGAAGTGGTAGAACAGCGACCCCGCCTCGGTGAGCTCGTACTTGCGCTCCAGCAGCCGCCGGATGACCTGGCCGCCGGCGATGTCGCCGAGGTAGCGCGTGTAGTGGTGGGCGACGAACCCGCCGGACCAGTCCGACGCCTCGGCCACGCGCCGCGCGTAACGCTCCGTTGAGGGCAGCGGCCGGACGGTCTCGCGCCAGTCCGGGCCGACGAGGTGTTCGAGGTCGCGTTCGAGGCTCGGCAGCCGCCGCAGCTCCTCGAAGACGAACTTGCCCGCCACCGGGTCCTTCGCCAGCTTGTCGGCGGCCTGCTCGATGGCCTGGTAGATGAAGTAGTACTGGATCGCCAGCCGGGTGTACCCGTCGCGAGTGAGCTCGCCGCCGAGCAGCGCGTTCATGTACTCGGAGTGGTTGGCCCGCTCGTGGGCGGGCAAGGTGGAGGCGCGCAGGGTCGCGGAGAACGGCCCGGATTCGACGTCGGTGGTCACCGGCATGGACAGAGCCTCCAAGCATCGATCTGACATGCTGTCAGAAAGAGCGTAAGGCACAACTGCGGGTTAGGCTACCCTAATTTTTCCGGCCATCGGTCATCCCGACCGCTCTGAGCACGAAGCGGACGGCTCCCTCGATCGCGTCGTCCAGCCGTTCGGGTGGCACGTCGACGACCTGACGGCTGCCCAGCGCGGCGGTGATCATCGGGATCAGCACGTCGGGATCCTCGTCCGGCACCCCTTCGGCGAGGATCTCGCGCAACTGGCCGGTGATGGGGTCGGCGTGCGCGCTGATCCGCCGGTACGCGGCGGGTGCCAGCGCCGACGCGAGCGCCGTCCCCGGCGGCAGGTGGTACTCGGCCAGCACTCGCAACTGGAGCCGCACGAACGTCGCGAGCTTCTCGACCGGCGTGTCCGCGGTCGCGACGGCCGCCGTCAGCCGTTCGACGTACCGGGTCGCCTCGTCCTCGACGAAGGCGACCAGCAGGCTTTCCTTGTCGGGGAAGTGGTTGTACATCGCCGTGCGGCCGAGGCCCGCTTCGGCGGCGACACCCGCGAGCGTTATCGCGTCGAATCCGCGCTCGTACAGCTGCCCGCGCAGGACGTCGAACACCCTGCTGCGAACCTCGCGCCGGTGTTCCTCCAGCGACCGGCCGATGATCTTGGGCACGAGCCACCTCCCTGGAGGAAGACTCTAAGCCTCCAGCGACCAGGTGTGCACCGGCGTCTCGGTGGCCGACAGCTCCAGATACCGGCCCAGCATCCGGTGCAGCGCGGTCTCCCGCTCGGCGCCGCGCTCCTCCGCGCGCAGGACGTACTCCCGCTGCCATGCCGCGCCGGTCCGCCGGGTGAGGCACCGCTGCTCGATGATGCCCAGATAGCGCTCTCTCGCCTCGTCCGAAACGTCCGACCGGCGTAGTCCCTCGTGCGCCAGCGGCAGCAGGACCCGCAGCACCAGCTCGTCCGGCGGGATCCAGCCGATACCCGGCCAGTACAGCTGCGCGTCGAAACCCCGGCGCGCCCCCGCGTACATGTTCTCCTCGGCCGCCTGGAACGACATCTGTGTCCACACTGGACGGTCGGCTTCGGCGAGCGCCCGCTGCGCGCCGTAGAAGAAGGCGGCGTTCGCGACCATGTCGACGACGGTCGGGCCCGCGGGCAGCACGCGGTTCTCCACTCGCAGATGCGGCAGGCCGTCGACGACGTCGTAGACCGGCCGGTTCCAGCGCCAGACGGTGCCGTTGTGCATCCGCAGTTCGGTGAGTTTCGGGGCCTGCCCGGAGTCGAGCGCCTCGATCGGGTCCTCGCGGTCGGTCTCGGGCAGCAGGCCGGGGAAGTACCGGACGTTCTCCTCGAACAGGTCGAAGATCGACGTGATCCACCGTTCACCGAACCACACCCTCGGCCGCACGCCCTGGTTCTTCAGTTCTTCGGGCCGGGTGTCCGTGGCCTGCAGGAACAGCGGGATCCGCGTCTCGTGCCAGAGTGCCTTGCCGAGCAGGAACGGTGAATTCGCGCCGACGGCGACCTGGACGCCCGCCAGCGCCTGCGCCGCGTTCCAGTGCGCCGCGAACTCCTCCGGCGCGACCTGCAGATGCAGCTGGACGGACGTGCAGGCGGCCTCGGGCAGGATGGATTCGGAGTAGCTGCGCAGCCGCTCGGGCTGACGGCCGGGGAGCGGCGAGCCTTCCATCGAGAGCACGGTGCGTTCGCCGCGCGCCGCGAAGATCCGGTCGTTGAGCAGCGAATACCGGGCGTTGTTGGTCAGCCATTTCTGGTCGAAGTGCTCGTGCCGCAGCGTCGGGAGGATGCCGATCATCGCCAGGGAGGCACCGGATTCCTCGGCCTTGCGGGAGGCGGCGCCCAGATACGCGTGGAGATCGTCCTCCAGTTGCAGCGCGGACTCGCCTGCCAGCGGCCGCGGCGGCACGTTGAGCTCCAGGTTGTGCTGGCCGAGCTCGGTGGTGAACGACGGATCGTTCAGCGCTTCGAGCACCGTCGTGTTCGTCATCGACGGGCGCATTTCGGCGTCGACGAGGTTGAGCTCGACCTCGAGGCCGATGTTCTTGCGCGGGAAGGAAAAACTTCCGTCGGTGAGCATTCGGGCCAAGGTGTCGAGGCAGCGCTGGACCTTCCGGCGATAGCGGCCGCGATCCTGCGGCTCGGAGGGGTCCGCCGAAAGATTCTTACCCATGTTCGTCGAGCTCCTCATTGGCCACGCTCCGCGGGATCCAGGCGGGACTGCCAGGCGGCCCAACGGTTTCACGCCTCGCTGTCACCCGGCTAGCGGCCAAACTGGTGCTCTCTGTCACTAGGGGTTAACTGACAGCAAAATACGTCCGTTCGTACCACCTACCCTTCGACGATCGGACGCAAACGGCGCGCAGCGGGCGGATGACACACTCTCCTGGTGGCAGAACTGATCACCATCGACGACCGCGCCGACCCGCGGCTCGACGATTTCCGCGACTTGTCCACAGCCGATCGGCGTCCCGATAGGCCGGGTGGGCGTGGCTTTGTGATCGCCGAAGGCACCGTCGTGGTCGAGCGCCTGCTCAAGTCCCGCTATCCGGTCCGTTCCCTGCTCGGGGTGGAACGGCGGTTCCACGAACTGGGCGGCGACCTGGACGGCGTCGACGTCCCCGGTTATGTGACTTCGGCCGAGACGATGGCCGACGTGGTCGGATTCCACCTGAACCGGGGCATCCTGGCCGTCGCGGACCGGCCGAACCCGCCGCCGACGGTCGAAGAGGTCATCGACGGCGCGCGGGTGCTCGCGGTGCTCGAAGGCGTCGGTGACCACGAGAATCTCGGTTCGCTGTTCCGCAACGCGGCCGCGCTCGGCGTCGACGGCGTCCTGCTCGGCGCCGGCTGCTCGGATCCGCTGTACCGGCGCAGCGTCCGCGTCTCGATGGGGCACGTCCTGCGCGTGCCGTTCGCGACCTTCGGCTCCTGGCCAAGCGACCTCGAACTGCTGCGGGAACGCGGTTTCCGCATCGCGGCCCTCACACCTCGTGCGGATTCCGTTTCGCTGCGCCAGTTACGCGATCAGACACCGGAGAAGGTCGCGCTGATGCTGGGCGCGGAAGGGCCCGGCCTGACCGAGGAGGCCATCGCCGCCGCCGACGTCGCGGTCCGGATCCCGATGCCCGAAGGCGTCGATTCGCTGAATGTCGCCACGGCGGGCGCGATCGCGTTCTACGAGACGCGTCCACCGCTATCGTGAGCACCCGGGCGATCACGAGGAGAACCGATGGAATTGCGGATCCGTGAGGGACGCGCGGTGCTGGCCGGTCCGGGCGGCGAACGCGCGCGCGAGGTGGACCCGCATTCACTCGCGATCGGTTCGGATCTCGCTCAGGCACTGCACGAATGGGCCAGGGTCGCTTCCGCCGTCGGCGGCTCCGGCACCGAGGCGGCTTCCGTGGTCTCCCAGCGAGGCCGTCAGCTCGCCCAGCGGGTCGCCGCCACGATGGGCACGTCGGTGCGGTTCGTCGATCCCGTCTCCGGCGACGGCGTGATCATCGACCCGCCCGCTCCCGCACCCCGCAGCGAACTCGCGCGGCGGCTCTTCGGTACGCCGGACCCCGCCGGGGAACCGACACCGTGGCTGACCGGACTGACCGTCTCCGCGTTCGCCGCGGCCGTGGTCGTCGTGGCGATGCTGGCACTGGCGAACACCCTCGCGCGTGAGACCAACGGCTGGCTCGCGCTGCTCGCGTCCGCCGTCGTGACCGCCGGGATCACGCCGTCGCTGTGGCTCGCGCGGCGGGTGCCGATCGTGCGGTGGGCCTCCTTCGGCGCCGCCGCGGGAATCGTGATCGCGTGGATCGGCGTGCTGATCGTCGTCTTCTAGAGATCGAAAACCGTGTCGATCGGCTCGTCGTCCTCGGCGGGTTCCGGCTGCTTCGGCCGCGGAGCGGGCTCCCCGGTCAGCGCCCGCCGGATGGTCGCCGTGATGACGTCACCGAGCGCGCTCGCACTCGACGCCATCGCCTTGTCGGTGAGCCGGACCTCGCCGATCACCCCGCCGGGCCCGACGGTCACCGTCACCGCCCCGTCGGGTGAAGTCACCTCCGTCACCCCGCCCGACGCGGCGAGCACGGCCAGCGCCTTGGCGTTCTCGGCCTTGCGCGCCTCGATCTCGCGCAGCTGCCAGCGCATTTCCTCGATGAGCTGCGGATTGCCGAGTTCCGCCATCGTCATTCCTCCGTGGTGCCCTGGCGCAGGCTGTGCGCAACGCGGGACGCGGCTTCCGCGACCGCGGGCCACCCTGTCTCGGATTCGGCGACGACCACCAGGACGGCCAGGAACTCGCCGCCGGGCAGCGGGATCTGGTACTCCACCTTGGCCTGCGCGCGCACGATCTCCGTCGGACGGCCGGTGAACTCCGGCGGCAGCCGGTACTCGCCCGCCACGACGGCGGCCATCGCCGGACCGATCGGCAACCGGATCACCCGTGCGTCGGCACGCGGATGCTTCTTCCGGTAGACGTCCAGCAAGGCGTCGGCCACCGCGGTGCGCCGCAGGGTCAGCATCTCCGGATCCGCGTCCGGCCAGCGCGGCACCGCCAGTGACAACGTGGCCAGGTACTCGGGGCCGTCGCCCGCGGCGAACTTGCCGAACACCCGCACGCCGTTCGCCTTCAGCTCGGGAGTCAGCGCCATCAACGCGGCGGCGAAGTCCTCGGTGGACCGCCCGGCGTGGGCGGCGGCCTTTTCGCCGACCCCCAGTGCGAATCGCGCGTTCATCGTGTCGTCCCCGGTCACCGGCATCCCGGTGAAGCCGGGCGGCAGGTCGATCCGGAGGCCGGTCGCGTTCATCAGCTCCACGCCTTGTCCTCGGCACGCTCTTGGGCGTTCTTGCGATCCTCGGCCGCACCCTGCTCGATGGCGTTGCCCATGGCCATCGCGGCCAGCGGCGCCCCGCCGAAGATGATCGACGAACCGGCCACGGCCCACTGGGTGCCGTCCTTCGGGACCCAGTAGTTCTTGAAGTCGTCGATCGGTCCTTCGAACTTGCGTCCTTGGATCTCTCCCGCGGTGTCCATGCCGGTCTGGACTCCGAGAGCGCCGTAACCGGCGAGCCCGGCGGCGGTGACCATCTTGGTCGCCATAGCGGAATTGCCGGGGATGATCCCTGCCAGGGAGGTTCCCGCGCCGATCGCGTCGAACGTCAGGGTCTCGGGTGCGACGTCCGCGCCGGCCGCCTTCGCCACGCCATGCCCGCCCAGAGCCGCCACGCCGAAGCCCGCGGCGACGATGCTGGTGATCTCGCCGACGGGTGGGGGTATGAAATCGCTGGCGACGCCGAGCAGATTGCCGATGTCTCCCATGACGTCGGACACCTTCGACAGCATCTCGGCGTTGTCCTGAACGAGGTCCCAGGCCGCGTCCACGAGGTCGGCGGTCGTGTTCACGAGGTCGGTGACGACTCCGGTGACCGCGTCGACGACGTCGTCCAGCAGATCGGGCTCGTCAGGAGCGAGCTCTTTCGCCTTCCGTAGCAGGTCCGCGACGCGCACGGCGGCCGAATTGTGCTGTTCGAGAAGCTTCTTCGCGGCTTCTTGAATCTCCGTGCAGCCGTCGATGGCCGCCTGGAGCTGTCGTCCGGCGTTGTCGAGAAGGGTCTGCGCGATCTGCAAGGACTCTTGGTCGGTGAACGTCCGGTTCGCCAGCGCGAAGTCGGGATTGGCGCGAGCCTGCTCGGCCGCTTGGGCGGCGGCCTTGGCCTGCCGTTCCAAGTCGGCTGCCTGACGCTGAAGCTCCCCGAGGTCGCGTGTCCAGCCTTCGAGCGCGTACGCGGCCTGTGCCATCGAGCGCGCCGCGCCTTCGAGGTACTCGGGCAGCGGACCCAGGCGCCGGGCGAAGGCCTCGCTGGCCTCGCCGGTCCAGATTCCCTGCTTCGTGACGATCTGACGCAGCATGGTGTCGGCTTCGGAGAGGTCGCGGCTGACCGCGCGGTACTTCTCGGCGAGGTCGCCGACGCCTCCGACGTCACCGGGAGCCGGGTCGAAGCCGAGCGCGGGGTACTGGTTGCCGGTCACCGGCCACCTCCGAGGATGTCGGTGATACCCCCGGTGTAGCCGCCGCCGACCGGGCCGCCGTCGTCGCCGAGCGGAAATCGCGGTGAAGGGTCGGGCGCACCCCCGGGTTTCGGTGTGCCACCGCCTTGGGGACCGTCGACGGGAGCGGGGATCAGCTCCGCGAACTTGTTCAGGTCACCGCCGAATTCTTCTTCCATCTTCTGGTACTTCTGCTGGGCCTTCTTCAGCCTTTCGGTGACGCCTTCCGCGGCCTCACCCAGCCTGCCGATCCCGAATTCCCAGGCTTCTTCGAAGTCCATTCCGGTTTTCGCGAGATCCTCGTTGCCCAGCGCGCCCCACGCGCCACCGCCGGAGAGTTTCTTGTTCGCGTCCGCCATCCGGCCTGCGCCGGTTTCCAGATCGCCGATGAGCTTTCCCAGCTCGGCGATCTTCACCGTGTACCCGCTCATGTGCCCCCCTTTGGTACGACTTGACCGGCAGTTTAGAACTGTCCCGCGTCACCTGTGTTCGACGTTCGCCCGTCCGTGTCCGTTCCCCGGTGTGCCGGAATGTTCCGCCGCACGAAGGCCATTCCCTGGAGTCGCCCGTTGTTCTGCCTTACCCAGGCGGTGTAGTAGTAGTCGAAGAAAGCGGCCATCTGCGCGACGAGTTCAGGGCTGACTCCGTGGAAGGCGGGGGCGATGAGGAGCGACGGGGAACCGTCGAACCGATCGGCCAGCCAGGTCACGCGGCGGCTCCTTGGCGCGGCACGCATCCAGAGGAAGCTGCCCACGATCAGGGGAAAGCCGACGACCACGCTCACCAGGAGCAGCCAAGGACGCTCGGTCATCGCACCGGCCGCGCAGCCGACGGCGGTCAGGATCATCACGATCACGACGGTGGCCGTCAGGAAACCCGGCGAACCGATCCGGAGTCCGGTGGTGGTGCGCGGGGGATTCGAGGCACGGGTGAGCAGCAGGATCCGGTCACTGGAATCCGCGAATTCGGCCATTACGGTCATTTGAGCCTGTCCCGCGAGTTCGACGACATGTCGTCGGCTGAGCTTCGCGTCTTGCAGGCTGATCCAGACTTGATCCTTGCCGCGGATCTTCTTCATCAGCCATTGCCCGCGCAAAGGGGCCGGACTGGGCGCTGGGTAATCGAAGAGCCGCCCAGGAAAGGAGTCCGGGGCGAATCGGAAGCTGAGGACGTCCGGCCCGGGGGGAGGGACTTCGACGTATCGGCGGTCGTATGCGGCTTGCCGGATGGTCGCCGGATCCATTCCCCAAAGAGCGGGTGAGATGTGCACGACAGAGCGTCCGTCGAACTGCCGGTACCGCAGGGAACCGAGGAGGCATGCCCACTCGGCCCCGAATTCGACGGGCTGAATGCCTTCCGGCGACAGGTACATCGGCTGCCCTTCCTATACCTGCTTGGCGAACTTCAGGTAGCGGCCGTGCATTCGCGAACCCGTGTGCCCGATCAGGAAATAGCCACGATGAGCGGCGAGCTGGACGGCCAAGGGCTCCGAGATCCCGAACATGCTCAACGGGAACTGCACACTGTTGCTCCCGTTGAACTCCTTCGCCAGCCAGCCTGCCTTGGTCGTGTGCGGGAATACGGTGACGATGAAGGAAAGCGGGATCGCGAGGCCGAAGGCCATCACCATGAGGATGGTCACCAGCGGTGTTTCGGGGTCGTAGCCGTTCGAGGCACTGACGATGAACGCACCGAGGAAACACAGGAAGAAGTTCGCGAGTGGCAAGAGCCAGAGGAGGAACGAGTAGCGGAACCGCTTCAGGCCCGCCTGGACGGGAACGGGTCGCCTCGGAGGTCGCGGATCTCGGCTCAACAGAAGCAGCCGATCGGTGGGGTCGGAGAGGTCGGCGACGACGGTCATCCCTTCACCGGCGGCGATTTCGGTGATGTGCCGGGTGGACAGCCCGGCATGGCGGACGCTGATCCAAACCGAGGCTTTCCCGTCGATCCGGTTGCGAAGCCAGCGTTCCCGGTTCTCGCTCGGGCCGGTTTCAGGATGATCGAAAGCCGCCGCCGGGGGAAAACGATCGGGCGCGTGCTGGAAACTCAGGCAGCCCTGGAACATCGGCGGGATTTCGACGTAGCCGCGCTCGCGGGCGATCATGCGGATGCTGTCCGGGTCGACCTGCCATTCGACCGGCGACACATGTGCGTACGGCGCTCCGGACAGGACTTGGTAGCGCAGTCTCGTGACCCGCACTTGCCACGGGTTCTCCCCGGTCGTCGAAAACATGATCCCTCCCGTTCCAGAGGGTAGGGGAGGACGATCGATTCCGCGTGAACCGAGCGGCGAGGATACTGAGATCCATGACCGGTGACCCGCTCGATTCACTCAGACGGCTGTGCCTCGCGCTGCCGGAGACCTCCGAGCGGCTCAGTCACGGCGAGCCGACGTGGTTCGTGCGCGGGAAGAAGACGTTCGTCATGTACGCCGACCGTCATCACGACGACAAGGTCGCCTTCTGGTGCCCGGCGCCGCCGGGAGCACAGGAGGAACTGGTGGGCGCCGAACCGGAGCGGTTCTTCCGGCCGCCGTATGTCGGGCATCGGGGATGGCTCGGGGTGCGGCTGGACGTGGACGTCGACTGGGCCGAAATCGAGCGGATCGTCGTCGACGCGTATTGCCTCGTGGCGCCGAAATCCCTGATCGCGCAGGTCCCCGGACGCACGTAATGGCCCCTCCACCGGAAGGGGCCACTACGTGCGGATTCAACCTCGTTGTGATCGGACGCCCAGAAGGACGTCTTCCCAGGATGGAACGATGGGGTGGTTCTTCTTCCCCTTCGCCCGTGGAGCGGGTTCGGCCACTTCCTCCGGCTCGTCAGCCGGAAGTGGTGGCTCGGCCTCTTCTTCGGGTTCCGCGATCGGCGCGTCGATCACCTTCGCGACCGGCTCGTCCGGAACCGAATCGAGGGTGGGCTGGACGGCCGCTTCCTTGCCGGGGTCCAGCGCCCGGACCGTGCGCGGGGCGCGGTAGGCGTTGGGGTTGAGCAGGACTTCGGCGTTCTCGTCGAGGGCTTGCACGGTGCCGCCGTGCGCGCCGGGCGCGAACGACCAGTGCGCGCGGTTGTCCGAGCGACCGGCCTTCCAGCTCAGCACGACGACCCACTTGCCGTCGTCGCCCCGCCAGGAGTCCCAGGTCGCCTGGCTGTAGTCGTGGCCGCGCTGCCCGAAGGAGTGCGCGACGACCTCGCCGAGCGTCTGGACGTCGGGGCCGTCCTCGCGGACCGGATGGGCTCGCTGGGCCAGTTCGGCGGTACGGGAACGTTCGAGCAGGACGGGGTACGCGAACCGCTCGACGCGCTGCACGGTGACGCCGGCGCTGCTCGCGACCTGCTCCACGGACTCACCGGCCCGGATTCGTGCCTGGATCTCGCGTGGCCGCATTTGGCTCTCCAACTCGATTTCGATCTGGCCGAGGCGGGTGATGTCACCCCTCGCCGCCGCTCGCAGCCTCTCATCCGCGGGGAGCAGGAAGCGCGTGCGGCTCGCCGGGTCTTCGCACACGATGGACTTACCGTCCTCGTGCAGCCCGACCACCCGTAGCGCTCGCATTCTCGCCTCCCCGATTCTTCACCATTGTGGGTGTCCACGTTAAAACGGCGCGTCGCCTTGACGTGTGAGGCGCGCCGATGTCATGTGTCCTGCTCACTATTTTGTTCATGACGGCAAGGGGAATTCTGCGCGAGCGACGGGCGGCTCGCCGTGTGACGCGCCGGACACGCACAGTCACGATCGGGGGAATCTACGGCAGCCGCACCCGGACGACCAGTCCGCCGCCGCGGCCGCCCGGTTCCGCGCCCGCGGTCCCGCCGTGCGCCTTCGCGATGGACCGGACGATCGACAGCCCGAGGCCCGCGTTGCGCGAGTCGCCGGTGCGGTCGCCCGACAGCCGCCGGAACGGTTCGAACAGCGCGGGCACGGCGTCCAGCGGCACCTGCGGACCGGTGTTGCGCACCACCAGCGCCGGATCGACGCCGATGTCGACGTGGACCCAGCCGCCCTTGTGGTTGTAGGTGATGGCGTTGTGCACCAGGTTCGTGACCAGCCGCTCCAGCAGCACGGGATCACCGGACACCGTCCGCGGCCGCAGCCGCGACTCCACCGTGACGCCCGCTTCCTCCGCCATGGCCGACGCCGACCGGATCACCGTCGCCGCGACCTCGTCCAGCCGGACGGGGCCGCGCGCGGCCAGGCCGCGGTCACTGCGGGCGAGGACGAGGAGGCCCTCGATCATCCGTTCGCTGCGTTCGTTGGTGTAGATCAGGTGTTCGCCGAGTTTCCGGATCTCGGGGCTCGCGTCGGGATCGGCCATCGCCACCTCGACGAGCGTGCGCTGCACCGCGAGTGGGGTCCGCAGTTCGTGGGAGGCGTTGGCGACGAAGCGTTTCTGGCTGTCGAACGACACGGCGAGCCGGTCGAGCATGCCGTCGAAGGTGTCCGCGAGTTCCTTGAGTTCGTCGTCGGGACCGTCGAGGTCGATACGCCGGTCGAGGTTCTCCACCTCGAGTTTCCTGGCGGTGGAGGTGATCGCGTGCAACGGCCGCAGTACCCGGCTCGCCATCAGCCAGCCGAGCAGTACCGCGAGCGCGCCGGCGATCGCCAGCGCCACCAGCGATTGCCACAGCAGGGTCGAAAGGACGCCCGAGCGGTATTCGGTGATCGACGTCGCGACCAGTTGTGTGGCTTGAGCGCGCTCGGCGGGAAGGATGGTCGTCGTGTCCATCGGATACGGCTGGGCCATCTGGACCTGGACCCCCGCGGTCGCTCCGTTCGCGAAGGCCGCCGTGTCCGGCAGCGTCGAGCTCACCAGCAGGTAGTTGACGATGAGCAGCGCGAGCCCGACGAGCAGGAACGCGCCGCCGTAGAGCGCCGTCAGCTTGGTGCGGACGGAGAGCCGGAGCGGTTTCACGACCCGAACCGGTAACCGGCGCCGGGCACGGTCTCGATCAGCGGCGGTTCACCGAGTTTGCGCCGCAACGTCATCATCGCCACCCGGACGGCGTTCGTGAACGGGTCGGCGTGCTCGTCCCACGCCTTCTCCAGCAGGTCTTCCGCGCTGACCACGGTCCCTTCGGCGCGCATGAGCACCTCCAGTACCGCGAACTCCTTGGGGGACAAGGGAAGGAACCGGCCGTCGCGGGACGCCTGGTGCCGGGGCAGGTCGAGGACCACGCCGCCGCGCTCCAGCACCGGCGGCAGCGCCGGCCGTGCGCGCCGCGACAACGCCTGCACCCGGGCGACGAGTTCGGCGAACGCGAACGGTTTCGTCAGGTAGTCGTCGGCGCCGAGGCCCAGCCCGGCGACCCGGTCGTTGACGTCGGCCGCGGCCGTCAGCATGAGGACCCGCGCCTCGCCGCCCGCCCCGATCACCGCGGCACAGACCTCGTCGCCGTGCACGACCGGGAGATCCCGGTCGAGCACGACGACGTCGTAGCCGTGCACACCGACCCGGTCCAGGGCCTGCGCGCCGTCGTAGCAGACGTCGACGGCCATGGAGAACCGTCGCAGGCCCTCGGCGATCGTGTCCGCCAGCAGCCGCTCGTCTTCCACCACCAGCACTCTCACCTGGCCAGTCTGCCCCGGATGGGGGTAAGCGCGGGATAAGCGCTGAAGGGGGCTTTCCCCGCATGTGATGCGGGGAAAGCGCCCTTCACCGCGTGAGATGTGGTGAAAGTCCCCTTCAGTCCGCCGGGTGCAGCTGCCGCGCCGGGATCACCTGCTGAGGGGTGTTCGGGCTGGACCACAGCAGCTTCATCGAGGCCTCACCGCCTCGTTCGGTGTGTTCGAGCCGGATCGCGTACGACCTCCCGGCGACCAGGTCGAGTGTCGCTTTGTCGACACTCGGACCGTGCGGGATGGTGTTGTCGATCAGGAGTTTCCCGTCGACCCACAGCCGCACGGTGTCGTCCGAAACCGTGGTGAACGTGTACTTCCCGGTGTCCCGCGCGGTGACCCGGCCGCTCCAGCGCGAGGAGAAGGTCTCCGCCGGGATCTTCGCGTCCGGCGAGCCGGTGAACTTCCAGTTGTGGTTCACGCCCGGCTCGACCCGCCGCACCGTCGGTGTCCCGGTGAAGTCCGCGTTCGGCCAGTACTCCGCGGTCAGCCCCGAGCCGCGGCCGGCGGGCGCCTGCGGCAGCGGATCGACGCTCAGCTCGATGACGGTCGCGACGTCGTTCGTCCGGCTGCCCGACGGCGTGAGCTTCACGCTTCCGGGGGGCTGCTCGACCTGTACGCGCTGACGGCTGCCGAGTACCCGGGCCTCGCGAACCCGGAAAGGCGCCAACGCGTCGAGCGTCAGCGAGCCGCCCGAGGCGGGCCAGTCGAACACCGACGCGTAGAGCTTGTCGCCGCGACGGCTGACGACGCCCCAGCCCGGTTCGGCGACCAGCCCTGGCGCGCCCGCCCCGTAGACGGCGGCGGAGTGACCGTTCGTGCGCAGCCACCGGCCCATCTGCTTCAGCCGGTCGATGGATTCCTGTGGCACGCGGCCGTTGCGGTCGGGTCCGACGTTGAGCAGGAAATTGCCGCTGCGGCCGGCGATCGAGAGCAGCTTCCTGGTCAGATCCGCCGAGGATTTCCAGTTGTGGTCCCAATCGGTGTAGCCCCAGCTGCCGTTGAGGGTCATGCACGACTCCCACAGCTGCCCGTCGACCGGCTTGTCCGGGATCTCCTGTTCCGGCGTCCCCGTGTCGCCGTCGACCACCCGGCGTTTGCCGACCCGGTTGTTGACCACGATGGACGGATCGAGACTGCGGACATAGGCCTCCAGCTCCTCGCCGTCCCTTTCCGTCCACGGGTTGTTCGGCCGGTCGGTGCTCCATTCGCCGTCGAACCACAGCACCGCCGGGCGGTAGTTGTCGACGAGTTCCTTGAGCTGGGCATACATCCGCTCTTTGTACTTCGGGAAGGTCGCGGGATCGGGGAAGTCCGGGTCGTGCCAGTCCCAGATCGAGTAGTAGAAGCCGAGTTTGACGTCGCGCGCGGCCGTCGCGCGTTTCAGTTCGGCGAGGATGTCGCGCTTCTTGTCGAACGCCGAATGGTCGCGGAGGTTGAACTTGTTGACCTTCGTCGGCCACATCGCGTAGCCCTCGTGGTGTTTCGACGTGATCACCACGTACTTCTGCCCGGCGTCCTTCGCCGACTGCGCGATGGCGTTCGCGTCGAACCCGGCGGGGTTGAACTTCGCGGCGATCTGCTCGTATTCGGCGCGCGGGATCTGACAGTTCCGCTGGATCCACTCGGCGTCCTGGCAAACGCTCCCGTCGGGACGGGTGTACTTCCCTTGCAGCTGGGAGTACGCGCCGAAATGGATGAACTGGCCGAAGCGGTCGTCGCGCCACCAGCGCGTCCGCTCGGCGGTGAACGGGTCGTCGTAGGCGTGGTCGGACGGGAGTGGCGCGGCTTCCGCGGCGGGCACGACGCCCAGTGCGGTGGTCGCGATGACGAGGGCCGCCAGGGCCCGGAGTGGCTTGCGGCGATTCATGCACTCCTCCTCGCTGAGGTGTGGACGTCGGGGACTCTAAGAAGCCAGAGGTCGGATGTGAACCCCTGAAAGTCTCGTTGGTTGCGTAGTTCACCCGTAAAGACGGCAGATAGATCGGATCTCTGTCCCGCTGACTGGGACGGTAAGCGCGACATAAGCAACATCGCTTACCGCGCCGGAATCGCCCGCTCCGTAGAAATCGGTGCGCCAAGACGACCGAAGGAGCAGCGATGCGGAAACGACCGATGGCGGCGCTGATCGCCGGAGCGGTCCTCGCGCTGGTGGCCGGCTGTGGCGGTGGCGGGGACGGCGGCGACAAGGTCGCCTCGATCTCGTCGCCGCCTGCTCCCGGCGCCGCCGGTGACGGGAAGCAGGCCGACAACGTGTCCGACGAGGACAAGATGCGCAACTTCGCGAAGTGCATGCGCGAGCACGGGATCGACATGCCGGATCCCCAGACCACCGGCGACGGGAAGGGCGCGATCTCCATCGAGGCCGGTGAGGGCAGGCCCGACGAGAACAAGATGAAGGCCGCGAGCGACGCGTGCCGGAAGCTGCTGCCGAACGGTGGCGAGATCAAACCGCCCACGCCGGAAGAGCTCGACAAGATGCGCAAGGAAGCCAAGTGCATGCGCGAGCACGGCATCGACTTCCCGGATCCCGATCCCAGCGGAAAGGGCGCCGCCATGACGCTGGACGCGGGCGGCGACCCCAAGAAGTTCGAAGAAGCGGCGAAGGCCTGCGGTCTCGGCATGACCATGAGGGCGGCCCCGGCGAAATGAGCGAACACGAAGGACCCGGCGGTGCACGGCGGTCGCGCCGGGCACGCTGGTTCATCATCGCGGCGGTCCTCGTCGTCGTGGTCGGGACGATGTCCGTGGTCGTGCTGACCAGGGTCACGTCGGAGGCCCAGCAGGTCGGGCAGGCGCCACCACCGGTGGAGACCGCGAAGATCGAGAAGACCGATCTGCAGGAGGAGGAAGAGGCGAACGGAACCCTGGGCTACGGCGCGGAAAACGCCCTCGCCGGCCGGAAACAGGGCACCATCACCGCCCTGCCGGACACGGGCGCGGTGCTCACCAGGGGCAAGACCGTGTACGGCGTCGACGCCAAACCGGTGCCGTTGTTCTACGGCACGCTGCCGTTCTTCCGTGACCTCGCGGACGGGGCCGCGGACGGCCCGGACGTCAAGCAGCTGGAAGAGAACCTGAAGGCGCTCGGTTTCGGCGGTTTCGGCACCCCGGACAAGAAGTTCACCTCTGCCACCGCCGCCGCGCTCAAGAAATGGCAGAAGTCGCTGGGCTTGGAGCAGACCGGCGCCTTCGGGCAGGGCGACGTCGTTCTCGCGCCGGGTGAGATCCGGGTTTCGCAGATCGCCGCGCAGCTCGGCGGCCCTGGTGGCGGCGAACTCCTGAAGTACACCGGCACCGAGCGCCTCGTCGAGGTCAAGCTCGACGCCGCCAAGCAGGCGATCGCGAAGGAAGGGGACAAGGTCGCGATCGACATCACCGGCGGCAAGACCACGACCGGCGTGATCACCGAGGTCGGCAAGGTCGCGGAAACCGGCAAGGACGGCGCCGGACAGGACGACAGCAAGCCGAAGATCAAGGTGAAGATCAAACTGGACGATCCGGCCGCGGCGGGATCGCTCGATTCGACACCCGTCTCGGTGCGCTTCACCAAGGAAGTCCACAGTGGAGTGTTGGCGGTCCCCGTCGGCGCGCTGCTCGCGCTCGCCGAGGGTGGTTACGCCGTCGAAGTCGACGAAGGCGGCAATCGGCGTCTCATCGCGGTGAAGACCGGTTTGTTCTCTGGCGGCCGCGTCGAAATCAGCGGTACCGGGCTCGCCGCCGGGATGCGGGTGGTGACGACCTCATGACCCCGGTGCTGGACGTGCGCGGCGCTTCGCGCACCTATCCCGGCGGGGTGCGGGCACTGCACGAGGTGTCACTGTCCATTGAGGACAGGGAGATGGTCGCCATCGTCGGCCCGTCCGGTTCCGGCAAGTCGACGCTGCTGCAGCTGATGGGCACGCTCGACCGGCCGACCAGCGGCGTCATCGAACTGCGCGGGCACGACGTGGCGAAACTGCCCGACCGCAAGCTTTCCGCGTTGCGGTCACGGTGGATCGGGTTCGTGTTCCAGCAGTTCTTCCTCAGCGAGGGGGTGAGCGCGGTCGACAACGTCGCGACGGGGCTGCTGTACGCGGGCGTGCCGCGGCGGAAACGGCACGAGCGGGCGCTGGCCGCGCTCGACCGCGTCGGTCTCGCGCATCGGGCCGGGCATTTCCCGAACGAGCTCTCCGGTGGGGAACGGCAGCGGGTGGCGATCGCACGGGCGGTCGTCAACTCGCCTTCGATCCTGCTGGCCGACGAGCCGACCGGGAATCTCGACACGGGCAACGGCGCGGCGATCCTCAACCTGCTCGCCACATTGAGCTCGCAGGGGACGACGGTCGTGATCATCACGCACGACCGGGAGATCGCGGCGGGTATCCCGAGGCGGATCGAACTGCGGGACGGCCGGATCCGGCTCGACACCGGGACGGGGGTGCTGGTGTGAGCGCGCCGGTCGTCGACAAGACGCCGACGCCGAATCCGGCCAGGCTCGGCCCGCGTGACGTGCTGAACCTGGGCGCGCACGGGATGCGGACGCGGCCGATGCGCGCGGTGCTGTCCGCGCTCGGCATCGGGATCGGGATCGCCGCGATGGTGGCGGTGCTCGCGATCCCGGCGTCCGGCGCGAAGGCGTTGCAAGACCAGCTGGCCGCGCTCGGCACCAACCTGCTTTCGGCGGGACCGGGCAAGACGATGTTCGGCGGCGACGCGACGCTGCCGGACAGCGCGGTGCCGATGGCGAAGCGGATCGCCCCGGTGACGGCGGCGTCCGCGACCGGCACCACCGACGGGACGGTGCGGCGTACGGACAAGATCGCCAAGGACGAAACGTCCGGCCTCGGCGTCTACGCGGCGACCCCGGACCTTCTCGACGTCATCGGCGGCGCCGTCCGCGACGGGCAGTTCCTCCGTGACGCCACTCGCGACTACCCGGTCGTCGTGCTGGGGTCGGTCGCGGCCGCGCGGCTCGGGATCGACCGCATCGACCCGGCCAAGCCGCCGCAGGTGTTCATCGACGGGAAGTGGTTCACCGTGGGCGGCATCCTCGGGCCGACGCCGCTGGCGCCCGAGATCGAGCGGTCGGCGCTGGTCGGCTGGGACGTCGCCAAGCGGCTCCTCGGCTTCGAGGGGCATCCGACCACCGTGTACGTGCGGGCGAAGGACTCGCAGGTCGAGAACGTGCGTTCGGTGCTGGCGCAGACGATGAACCCGGAGGCGCCGAACGAGGTCGAGGTACGCCGTCCGTCGGAGGCGCTGGAGGCGCAGAAGCTGACGGAGAACACCTACAGCGCGCTGTTCCTCGGGCTCGGCGGGGTGGCATTGCTGGTCGGCGGCGTCGGCGTGGCCAACACGATGGTGATCTCGGTGCTGGAACGACGCCGGGAGATCGGCCTGCGTCGCGCGCTCGGCGCGACGAAACGGCAGGTGCGAGGCCAGTTCCTGGCCGAGTCGGTGCTGTTGTCCGGGCTCGGCGGGATCGCCGGGGTCCTGGTCGGGGTGCTGGTGACTTCGGGGTACGCGCTGAGCCAGGGCTGGCCGGCGGTGCTCCCCGTCGGCGCCCTGCTCGGCGGGGTCGGGGTCTCGGCTCTGGTCGGTGCCGTCGCCGGCGCCTATCCGGCGATGCGCGCGGCGCGGCTCCCGCCGACCCAGGCCCTCGCCTAGCTCGCGTTTCGTCCTCTGGATGCGGTAGTTCGCGGTGCCAACTACCGCATCCAGAGGACTGGATGCGGAGTAGCGGTGGGTAATCTCGCCAGGTGCTGGTGGGACTGTCGGGGCGGAAACTCGCGGGGGCGTTGATCGCGCTCGAAGTCGTCGTGGTCGGCGTGCTGTTCACCCTCAAGGTGTTCGACGGCCAGGACCTCGAGGTCTACATCGGCGGCGCGCGGTTGCTCCTGGACTCGGGCGACCCGTACGGCGCGTGGGTGCAGACGCACGGGGGCTGGCTGCCCTTCACCTACACGCCGTTCGCGGCCGCGGTGTTCCTGCCCGGCACGCTCCTGTCCGCCGCACTGGCCACGAGACTGGTCGGGCTCGCGTCGATCATCGCGGGCGGCATCGTCGTCTACGTCTTCGTGGCGACGCTCAACGGCTCGCTCACCGACCGTGCGAACGTCCGTGGCCGCGCCATCGCCGTCCTGGCGGCGATCGGGGCGCAGGCCGTCGGCGGGATCATGGAACCGGTCCGCTCGACGCTCGGCTTCGGCCAGGTCAACACGCTGCTGATGCTTCTCGTCGTCCTCGACGCGCTCCTGCCGGGCCGCGCCCGCACGAAGGGACTGCTGATCGGCGTCGCCGCCGCGATCAAGCTGACCCCGGCCTTCTTCATCCTGTTCTTCTTGCTCCGCAAGGACTTCCGCTCGTCCGCGCGGGTTGTGGCCGGCTTCCTCGGCGCGGGCACACTGATGTTCGTGGTCGCGCCGGGGGCGTCCGCGAAGTTCTGGACGAACATCCTCTTCGACACCAGCCGGATCGGCGATCGCGGCTACGTCGGCAACCAGTCGCTGCGCGGGATGCTGGCGCGGCTCGGGCTCGGCTCGGCGGAGGACATCGCCTGGGTGCTGGCCTCGATCGCCGTGGTGGCGCTGACCGCGTTCGTGATCGTGCGCGTCGCGGAGCCGGTGTTCGCGCTGACGGCGTGCGCTGTCGGCGGGCTGCTGGTGTCACCGGTGTCCTGGACGCACCACTGGATCTGGTGCGTGCCGATCCTCGCGCTGCTGGTCTGGGCGCGCTCGGTCGTTTCGTACGCGCTCGCGGCCGTGACGGTGGCGCTGTTCGTGATCGCGCCGATGTGGCTCGCGCCGCGGCCCGCCGGGAGCTTCGGCTGGTGGCTGGCGACGGAATCCTTCGTGCTGTACGGCCTTGTGCTGCTGCTGGTGCTCAAATCCGTGAAGGCCTCCTTGAGGGACTCTGGGTCCCTCAAGGAGGCC